>JAAXWY010000003.1 GCA_013334745.1 Coriobacteriia bacterium | reverse complement strand
CTTCGTCTTTGCCTGCTATGCGGGTTTGTGGCCGAGTCGAACTCTACGCGCCGGCCGCCTCGGTCTCGTTCGAACCCTCCCGAACCACCGTGGGCTCAGCGCCATCTCGCACCGCAGCCTCGGTGACGACAACCTTGGAGATGTCGGTCGCGCTGGGCAGCTCGTACATCAGGTCGAGCAACAGCCCTTCCATGATCGAGCGCAGTCCGCGAGCACCGGTACCGTGCTCGATCGCCTGCTCGGCGATGCCGCGTAGCGCGCCATCGGTGAACTCGAGTTCGACGCTTTCGAGGTGGAAGAGGCGCTGGTACTGCTTCACGAGCGCGTTCTTCGGCTCCGTGAGGATGTGAACCAGGTCGTCCTCTGAGAGCTCCTCGACGTGCGTGATGACCGGCAAGCGTCCCACGAACTCCGGGATCATGCCGAACTTGTTAAGGTCCTCCGGGAGCACCTGCGAGAAGAGCACGCCTGTCTCGTGCTTGCTCGCATCAGTGAGATCGGCTGCAAAGCCGACGCCCTTCTTGCCGATACGATCCGCGATGATCTTCTCAAGCCCCACGAACGCACCGCCGAGGATGAACAGGATGTTGGTCGTGTCGATGCGCAGGAGCTCCTGTTGCGGATGCTTGCGCCCGCCCTGCGGTGGCACGGACGCCTCGGTACCCTCAAGTATCTTGAGGAGCGCCTGCTGAACACCCTCACCCGAGACGTCACGGGTAATCGAGAGGTTCTCGGCCTTGCGTGCGACCTTGTCGATCTCATCGATGTAGATGATGCCGACCTCCGCACGCGGAATGTCGAAGTCCGCCGCGGTGATGAGCTTGAGCAGGATGTTCTCGACATCCTCGCCCACGTAACCGGCCTCAGTGAGCGCGGTGGCATCGGCGATCGCGAACGGCACCTTGAGCACACGCGCAAGCGTCTGGGCGAGCAGCGTCTTGCCGCAGCCCGTGGGACCGAGCATCAGGATGTTGCTCTTGGCGAGCTCAACCTCCTCGACACCTTCCTCGGGGGTGAGGTGGACGCGCTTGTAGTGGTTGTAGACCGCGACGGAGAGCACCTTCTTGGCGCGCTCCTGCCCAACCACGTAGTTGCCGAGCATCTCGTGGATGGCTGCAGGAACCGGCAGGTCCTCGAGGATCGGCTCAGCGGCGGTCTCCTCGGCGAGCTCGTCTTCAACGATGTCGTTGCACAGGTCGATGCACTCGTCGCAGATGTAGACGCCGGGGCCGGCGATGAGCTTCTTGACGTGGCGTTGGCTCTTGCCGCAGAAGCTGCACTTCAGCGACTCGGGGCCGTCAGGGGTGCGCGTTGGCATGCGCTACTTCGCCTCTTCTCCGCGATGGATGAAGATGCCGTCGATCAGGCCATACGACTTCGCATCATCGGCGCACATGATGTTGTCGCGCTCGGTGTCCGCATGGATTGTCGCCTTCTTCTGACCGGTGTGGAGCGCCAGGATGCCATCGAGCTCGTCGCGCATCCGGAGCATCTCCTTGGCCTGGATCTCGATGTCGGTGACCTGACCCTGCGTACCGCCCCACGGCTGGTGGATGAGTACGCGGGAATGCGGCAGAGCGAAGCGCTTCTTGGGGGCGCCGGCCGCCAGCAGCACGGCGGCCATGGAAGCACACTGACCAACGCAGATGGTCGAAACGTCGGACTTGATGTACTGCATGGTGTCGTAGATGGCCAGGCCGCTCGTGACCGAGCCACCCGGCGAGTTGATGTACAGCGAGATGTCCTTGTCCGGATCCGCGCTCTCCAGGTGAAGCATCTGAGCGATGATCAGGTTGGCGATGTGGTCATCGATCTCCGTACCCAGAAAGATGACGCGGTCGTTGAGCAGACGCGAGTAGATGTCGAAGCTGCGTTCGCCTCGGCTGGTCTGTTCGACGACGATAGGCACGAGCGCCTTGATGTCAGGCAGCATCGAAATCACTCCTCGGTGGTGTCGGCCGTGTCGACGTCGACCGGCTCGTCAGTCGCCGGCGCGGCCTCGTTTGACGCCTCGGCGGCTGCCTTGGCGGCGGCTTCTGCCTTCTTGTTGTACTCAGGATCCTCGGTGATCTCACCGTTAGCAACGAGCCACTTGATCGCCTTCTGTCGGACGATCTGCTCGCGAACGATTGACATGAGACCGCGCTCGGTCCAGCTCTTGATTGCCTCATCGACCGACTCGCCGCCGCTGATCATCGTCTTCATCTCGGTCACGACATCCTCGTCGGTGACCTCCATGCCCTCGGCGCGGAATAGTGCCTCGAGTGCGAGCTCCTCGCGCACCGACTGCTCACCCTGACGGTTGAGGTCCGCCTCGAGCGCCTCGATGGGCATCTTGAGCGCCGCGATGTAGGCCTGCACGGTCATCCCCTGCTGCTCAAGCGAAGCGGACAGCTCGCGCATCAGGTCCTTCGTCTTGGAGTCAATCATCGACTGCGGGACTTCTCCCTCAAGCCGCTCGGCCATCGCGGCACGCAACGCCTCTTCGGTGGCACGGGCGTTCTGAAGTGTCTGCGAAGCCTGCAGGCGGACACGCAAGTCGTCGTACATGGCCGCCACGTTGTCGTAGCCGCCGACCTGCTCGGCGAACTCGTCGTCGACCTCGGGCAGCGCCTTCTCCTTGATCTCGTGCACAGTGACCTCGAAACCGGCGATCTTGCCGATGTACTCGACGCTGGAGGTGTTCTCGGGCAGCGCGAACTCGATGCGCTTCGTTTCCCCGACCTCGATACCCAGCAGCCCGTCGTCAAACTCCGTGGGCATGGCGCCTTGGTTGAGCTGGTACAGGTACTGGTCGACGACGTTGCCCTCGAAGGGCTCGCCCTCGATGTCGCCGACGAAGGAGATGAGCGCGAAATCGTTTGCCTGGACCGGTCGGCCCTCGACGGGAGCGAGCGTCGCGAAGTGCTCGCGGGCACTTTCGACCTGCTCCTCGATCATGGAGTCGCTCACGAGCTTGGGCGGCACCGTGACCGAGATACCGTCCGTGTGGGTCAACGTGAGCTCCGGACGGACCTCCACATCGGCCGAGTAGGTGAACTCCTCTCCGGGCACGATCACATCGAGTTCCGAGATCTCGGGCGACTCGATAGGGCTGATCGACTCGGCGGCGATGGCAAGGGCGTAGGTGCTCTCGACGAGGACCTCGGTGGCCTCCGTGAGGACGTACTCCTTGCCAAGGTAGTTGTCTACGACCGGGCGCGGGGCATGACCCTTGCGAAACCCGGGGATCCGAACCTGCTTGGTGACTTTGTCGTACGCCTTCTTTACGGCCTCGTCGACCTGGTCGACGGGGACGGTGACGGTCAGTTTGATGTGGTTGCCCTCGAGCGGCTCAACCTTGGTTGTCAGCACGAAAGATCCTTTCCATGAGTACGGTGATGACCGGTGCCGGCCGGTGCTGTTAGTCGTGGTGCGGGCGAGAGGACTCGAACCTCCATGAGTTTCCTCACCGGAACCTAAATCCGGCGCGTCTGCCAGTTCCGCCACGCCCGCCTTTCAAACGGTTGAATATCATAGCAAACGCCGTGCAGCGTTCACGCAATCGGCATGACGTACGCGAAAAGGTACGCACCTCAGCACGCCCGGTCGAGACGGCGAACTAAGACGGCGTGCAGTCTCTGGCTACTCCCCGTGAACCGAACAGGCCACCTTGCCGGTCGCGGCATTCAGCGAATACGCGCCGCCCGACGGACAGATGACCTTGTTCTCGGCGACAAGCTGCGCCAGTGTGGGCGGCGTGCCCTCGGCAGTGCTGGCCGAGGTCGAAAGCAGCTGCCCGAGCGTCGCGCGGTTGGTGCGGCAGGTTGCGATACTCGCGTTGTCCTTTGCGGTGCCCACTGCGTCACCGAGATTGGCCGGAGCGCCGTCCTTCGCACCGGACGAACACCCGGCGAGTGAAATCGCGACTGCAACAGCAAGCACACACGCTGCGATTCGCATGGTACGAGTACGCATGATCGTTCCCTCCAGATGACTTCCGAATGCACACGTGAAGCGTACTCCATGGCACTGTCATGAGCCATGAATCCGGCCACCGCCGGCCGGCCTACGCTCCCGCGCTCACACCCCGAAGCGGCGCGTGCAGCACGATCGACGCCACCAGCCCCGCGACGATCCCCCAGAACGCGGCCCCGATCCCAAGCAGCTGCAGCCCACTCGCCGTCACCAAGAAGGTGATCAGCGCGGGCTCCCTGCGGCCCTCGTCGCGAATCGCCGAGGCGAGACTGCTGCCTATCGTTCCGATCAGCGCGAGACCGGCCAACGCGACCACCATCTCCGTCGGAAACATCGAGAAGATCGACGTGACCGTGGCCCCGAGTAGCCCGAGCAGCACGAAGAACCCGCCGAAGCTCACGCCCGACCAGTAGCGTTTCGCAGGGTCGGGGTGCGCATCGGGGCCCATGCCGATCGCCGCGACGATCGCGGCGAGGTTGAGCGAGAATCCGCCGAACGGGGCGAGCGCCAGAGACGTCATGCCGGTCCACATGATGAGCGGCGAGATACGCGGCTCGTACCCAGCGGCCCGGATGACCGCGACGCCCGGCACATTCTGCGAGGCCATCGTCACGATGAAGAGTGGAATCGCCACACTTACGATCGAGGCGAGTGAGAACTCCGGCATCACGAACACCGGGCGCGCAAGGGCGAAGTGCATCTCGGCTACGCGAAGGTGACCCTGCGCAGCGACCGTCACCATGCCCGCAACGAGCACGAGCGGTACTGCCCAGCGCGACGCGAACCGACGCACGACGAGATAGGTGGCGATCATGACGCCCACCAGGAGGAGCTGCGTTTCAAGCGAGGCGAACGCCTCGAGCCCGAAGCGCAGAAGAACGCCGGCGAGCATGGCCGCCCCCAGGGTGTGCGGCACGCGCGCCATCGCCTTCTCGAACCAACCGGTGGCGCCCACGATGACGATGAGAGCCGCGCACACCATGAACGCACCGATCGCTTGAGACATCGTGACGCCCTTGACGCTCGTGACGAGCATCGCGGCGCCGGGCGTCGACCACGCGGTGAGAACCGGGATCCGATAGCGTAGCGACAGCGTGATCGATGTCGCTCCGATCGCGAGCCCCAGCGCGAGCATCCACGAACCGATCTGCGCGTCGGTCGCACCGAGCGCTTGGGCGGCTTGGAATACTATGACCGCCGAGCCGGTGAACGCTACGAGTACTGCGACGAAGCCAGCGACTATAGCCGAAACAGAGAGGTCGTTGAGCCGAGATGCCACGAGACGCCTTTCGGGCGAGCGGATGCGGATGGCCGTTGCGAATCGCCACAGCCTAGCCGCAGCGCAGGTGGCGGCGCAAACGCACCCGCGTTGCACACGACCCGGCTCGCCAATGATGCTCCTGGCTGTCGGATCAACGGGGTACATACCCCTAGCGTGATGCACGAACTCCCGGCCCCCCAGAGAGGCATGAGATATGCGCCGTTATGACGTCCTGATCATTGGCAGCGGCGCGGCAGGACAGACCGTCGCAGCCGAGTGCGCCAAGGCCGGCAAGACCGTGACCGTCATCGACAGGCTTCCATTCGGGGGAACCTGCGCCCTGCGAGGATGTCAGCCGAAGAAGGTCCTGTTGGCTGCCGTGGAGGCCATCTCCCGTGTTGACGGGCTCGGCGGCAGCGGAGTCAGCGGTTCCTCGACTGTGGACTGGCCCGCACTCATGCGGCGTAAGCGGGACTACATCGACGCGACGCCCGAGAAGACGTTGTCGTGGATGAAGGCAATGGGCATCGTCACCTTGTCGGGCACCGCTCGCTTCACTTCGCCCGAGACCGTCGACGTGGATGGTGAATCAATCCACGCGACGTCCATCGTGGTCGCAGCAGGAGCGCGTCCGATCGAGCTTGGGTTCGCAGGTCAGGAGCTGGTGAAGACGAGCACCGACTTCCTGTCGCTGGAGCGTATGCCAGCCGAAGTGGCCTTCATCGGAGGAGGGTACATCTCCTTCGAGTTCGCTCGGCTCGCCCAGCTTGCGGGGGCCAAAGTCACGATCGTGCACCGCTCGAGTCAGGTGCTCAAGGGATTCGACCCCAACCTGGCCGACATGCTTGCGAACCGATACCGCGCGCTTGGGATAGACCTCGTACTCGATTCGCCGGTCGAGCGCGTGGAGCGCACCGCAAGTGGACGAATCGCAGCCGTCACAGCAGGCGCAGCCATCGAAGTCGATGGGGCGTTCCATGGAGCCGGCCGCATGCCGGACCTCGATGACCTTGACCTTGATGTCGCCGGTGTCGATTACACGCATCGCGGTGTCACCGTCGACGCCAGCCTTCGGAGTACCAGCAATCCAAGGGTGTGGTCGGCAGGAGACGCCGCCGCCATCGGGGCGCCACTCACCCCCGTAGCCGGCGCGCAGGGAGAGGTCGTTGCCGCTGGCATACTCGGGAGGCGGGCCATCTTTGACGACAGCTCAACGCCCAGCGTGGTGTTCAGCGATCCCCCTCTGGCTCGCGTGGGCGTGGACACCGCGGAAGTGGTGGCCGACGAGCGGCTGGAGGTCCGTGCCTTCGACATGAGCAGCTGGTTCACGCAGACCCGAGTGGGCAACACGGCTTCGGGTGCACGGCTCGTGATCGACCGCGAATCCGACACGATCAAGGGCGCTCATCTTCTGGGTGTTGAGGTCGAGGAGATCATCAACGTCTTCGCACTCGCCATCCGCTTCGGCATCACCGTCGAAGACCTCAAGGCGGTCATCTGGTCGTATCCGACGCTGGCGTACGACATCAACTATCTGACCGGCCGCTACTAGTACCGAGAACACAAAAGGCCCCCGACCGGAGTCGAGAGCCTTTGAAGTGTTGATGGTGGGCCGTCGGGGGATCGAACCCCGGACCTTGGGATTAAGAGTCCCCTGCTCTGCCAGCTGAGCTAACGGCCCATATCTAAGCGCCTCGACAGTTCATCGTCTAGCTGCGCGTTTTCAACACATGGGGTGGGTAACGGGGCTCGAACCCGCGACCTTCGGAGCCACAGTCCGACGCTCTAACCAACTGAGCTACACCCACCATGAGTGGCTTGGCACGCCCGGAGGGATTCGAACCCCCGACCTAGAGATTAGAAGTCTCCCGCTCTATCCAACTGAGCTACGGGCGCGTGAGACGTCGCTTCAACAGGTTGTGCCGCGAAGCGGTACGGTACCTGCGACGACGTAGGTTGTCAATGGAGCGGCCGACGGGACTCGAACCCGCAACAGTCAGCTTGGAAGGCTGATGCTCTACCAATTGAACTACGGCCGCACAAGTGGTCGGGCCGACAGGATTCGAACCTGCGACCCTCTGCTCCCAAAGCAGATGCGCTACCAAGCTGCGCTACGGCCCGACACATGTGACCCCGCCCGCCATCCAGGCGCAAGGAGCAAGGGACAGTGTAGCGAGGGGTACTTCAGCGGGCAACCGATTTCGCTAGTCCCGCACCAACTGCGCGCGCAGATCGCGCAGAGCCGCACCCCGATGGCTGATCGCGTTCTTCTCGGAGAGTGTGAGCTGGGCCATCGTGCGCCCAGGCGCGGCGTCGGGCAGGAACAGCGGATCGTAGCCGAAACCGTGCTCCCCTCGGCCCTCGAATCCGATGCTCCCCTCGCAGGTGCCGGTCGCGACAGTCTCGGTGCCGTCCTCTGCGAGCAACACGATCGTGCAGCGGAACCGCGCCGTTCGCTCGAGCTGCGGCACGTCTTGGAGTGCGAGCAGGAGCCGCGAGTTGTTCTCGGCGTCGGTGGCACAGGGACCGGCGAACCGGCTGCTGTACACACCGGGAGCACCATCGAGCGCGTCGACCTCAAGTCCCGAGTCGTCGGCCAGTGCCGCGAATGCGAACCGCTCGCGCGCTGCGAACGCCTTGATGCGAGCGTTGTCGGTAAACGTCTCGCCGTCTTCCTCCGGACTTGGCCACTCGCCATCGAGCTCGCCAGCGGAGGCAAACCGCCAGCCGGGAAAGTCGAGCGTGCTGCGGATCTCGGCGAGTTTGCCGTGATTGCCGCTCGCCACGACCACGAGCCTGCCGGTATCCCCCGGCTCGGGGGACGCATCGAAAGCCATGGCTCAGCCCTCGTAGACGGCGACGTCGCCCGTGGTGACGTCGCGCTGGATCTCAAGAAGCCTGCCGATGCCGCCCGCGGCGAGATCGAGCATCGCATCGAGCCGAGCGCGATCGAACGGTGTCTGCTCGCCCGTCCCCTGGACCTCGATGAAGCGGCCCTTGTCGTCCATGACGACGTTCATGTCGACCTCGGCGATGGAGTCCTCGGAGTACTCGAGGTCGAGCAGCAACTCGCCGTCGACCATGCCCACGCTCGTCGCCGCGAGCTGGCCCATGAGCGGAATGGAGTCGATCTTGCCCGCTTCCTTCCACATGGCGAGAGCATCGTATAGCGCGATCCACGCACCGGTGATCGCCGCTGTGCGCGTGCCGCCGTCGGCCTGGATGACGTCGCAATCGATTGAGACGGTCACTTCCCCGCCGAGCCCACTCATGTCGACGATGCTACGAAGCGATCGACCGATCAACCGCTGGATCTCGTGCGTGCGCCCCTTAGGACCGGACGCTCCTACCTCGCGTCGCGAGCGGGTGTGTGTCGCGGCGGGCAGCATCGCGTACTCCGCGGTGACCCAGCCCAGGCCACTTCCTCGGCGCCAGCCCGAGACACCCTCCTGGATACTTGCAGCGCACAGTACCCGCGTGTCGCCCAACTCGAAGATGCAGCTTCCCATGGCGTGCTTGAGATAGCGGCGTGTGACGCGTACCGGGCGCAGTGCACCGGGCTCGCGTCCGCCGGAACGTACGGGCATCTAGTCGTCCCTTCCATTGACTGGGGTGAGATCGAAGCTGTCGAACTCCTGCGCAACGAACACCTGGTGTCCGAACTCCTCTGTAGCGAGCGTCGCCATCGTCTCACGGTCGTTCGTGTACCACACGTGTGTAAGCGCGAGTGCGCGTACCCCCGCCTCGCGGCCGAGCCGCCCGGCCTCACTCGCCGTCATGTGCGGGGCCTTGCCTGCGTACTCCTCGGGCAGGGTCGCCTCGGCGAGAAGCAGGTCGACACCGGTCGCGGCACGCAGAATCTCATCGCCATACAGCGTGTCGGAGGAGTAGCACAGGCTCGTGCCATCCACCTCGGCTCGCAGCGCGAACGTGGGCGGCGTGTGCGGAACCTCGTACGGCGTGATGATCACATCGCCGACGCGGACGGTCTCACCGTCCATCAGCGAGATGGGCACGAACGCCTCGGCCATCTCGTGACCGCCCCGATCCGAGAGCAGCACCTGCAGCCGGTCGAACAGCCCCTCGGGCAGATAGAGCGGGATGGGTGCCGCAGGGCCCGTCGGCGCATACCGCAACATCGCCTGGAGGCAGTAGATGTCGGCGTAGTGGTCGGGATGGTTGTGCGTGATGAAGACCGCGTCGAGCGCGGTGGGGTCTTCGAGGCTTCCGAGGTTCGACAGCACCCCATTGCCGCAGTCGAACAGGATTCGCGCGCCACCAGCCTCAAGGAAGTGACCAGCGCATGCCTGTCCGGCTCCCGCACAACTTGCCGACGACCCCAATACCGTCAGGCGCACGACACACCCTCCCCCGCGAAGTTGTCCGCCAGTTCCAATCTAGCAGGTGGGATCTGTGCAAGCACAGACAGGTCGACCGCCGTGACGTCGCCGAGCGCGTCGCCGAACACCTTGCCCCCAAGGCGTGCGAACTCGGCCGGGTCTCCGGTCGTGGCGAATGTGCGCCGCGCGGGTGCGCCCTCAGGCGCAAGGTGGTCCCTGCGCGCAAGCGTTTCCGCGACCTCGGCGGCGGTCTCCTCGGCAGAGGAGATGAGTCGTACCTGCACGCCCACTACCTGCTGAATCGATGCCGAAAGAAGTGGGTAATGCGTGCAGCCGAGCACCAGCGTGTCGATGCCGGAGCGCTTGAGCGGATCGAGGTAGTCGCGCGCGATCTGATGGAAGGACGGGCGCACGAACACGTCGGCCGAGTCGGCGAGCAGCCCCTCCATCGGGCCGCCGTCGAGGCGCAGCCCCTCCTCGACGATCTCGACGAAGCGCGGTGTGGCCGATGAGAAGACGGTCACACCCGCGTCGAGCGCTCGGACCGCCCGGCTGTACGCGCCGGATTCGATGGTGCCGACCGTGCCGATGACGCCGACCCGGCGATTGCGCGTTGCCATGACGGCCGCCCGGGCGCCAGGCTCGACCACGCCAATGACCGGGACGTCGAAAGCGCGCTGCGCGAGCTCCAGTCCGGCCGCCGTCGCCGTGTTGCACGCGATGACCATCAGCTTGACCCGGTGCGTCTCAAGCCACGTGCCGATCTCGAGCACGAAACGGCGCACCTCGGACAGGTCGCGCGGGCCGTACGGGCAGCGCGCGGTGTCACCGAAGTAGACGAGCGACTCGTGAGGCAACGCGCGCGCGATCTCGCGCGCGACGGTCAGCCCCCCGAGGCCCGAATCGAAGATTCCTATGGGCATTCGGTCCATACCGAGAGTATAGCCCGAGCGGCAGCCGACTCCCGCGCCAGCCGCCTTGGCACGAGTCGCCGAAAACGGTGTAGCAGCCGACTATACTGCCCGTATGTCAGCGAACACCGCCCTCATCATCTGCATCGGCAACGTCGCCCGGGGCGACGATGGCGTCGCGCATGCCGTGGCCGCGATCCTCGGCGAGCACCCGGCCGATGGCGCGCGCGTGCTCGCCGCGACAGGCCTCGACGTAGCCCACGCCGCAGAGGTAGCGAGCGCCGACCTGCTCGTGGTCGTTGACGCGGTACGCCGAGCAACGCCAGCCGTCGAGGTGAGCCCGCTCGCACCGGGCACAGCGGCGCACTCCGGCCATGCCATCGACGCACCCGGCCTGCTCGCGGTCGCCTCGGCGCTGTACGGCGCGGCGCCCGAAGCCGTGCTCGTGGCGGTCGCGGCTCCCGAAATGGGGCACACCGAGGAGCTCTCGGCGATCGCAAGCGCCGCCGCCAGCGAAGCGGCGGACACGGTGCGCTCGCTACTCGAGCAGCAGGCAGGCCGCTAAGCGACCAGCCGTCGCCACTCGGCTGCGGCTTCAGCAGCGCCGGCGGCGCCCCACATGTCGCGCACTCGCTGGTCATTGGCGACGGCTTCGGCCAACCGGGTGAACTGCTCCCGATCCATGCCGATCGTCGACACTCCCACCTTGCTCGATGCGGCGATGATGATCATCATCGCGAGCGACTTGCCGAAGCTCGACTCCAGTTTCGAGCGCAACTGCTCGACGGCGGACGCGCTATCCATGCTGCGCGACCCCCTTCTCTGCGATGACGCTCCCGTCGGCACCGATCAGCTCGACGACGAGTGGCATGCGGCCGATCTCGTGAGTCGCACACGACAGGCAGGGATCGTGCGCCCGTATCCCGAGCTCCATCATGAGAACGCTATCGTCCGAAAGCGCCTCTTCACGAGCCGTACCGGCGACCGCATCGAGCACTGCGCGGTCGAGACTGGCAACGTTATGCGTGGTGGCGACGATGAGGTTGGCCTTGACGATGCGCCCGACCTCATCGGCCTCGTACGAGTGAATGAGCGTGCCGCGCGGCGCCTCGATGGCGGCCGTGCCGACACCCGCCACACCGCGCTGAACCGGCACGCGCACGTCTGGCGAGATGACCTCGTCGTCGGCGAGGATCGCCGACATGCGCTCGACCGCTGCGACCAGCTCGATCATGCGGGCCCAGTGGTAGGCGAGTACCGCGTGCACCGGGCGGCCGAGCGTCGCCCGGAAGTCGTCGCGCAGTGCCTGAGACCGCTCGCCGGGCATGCGTTCGACGATGTTGATGCGGGCCAGCGGGCCGACGCGGTAGCTGCCGGCATCGGGACCCAGCGAGCGCAGGTACGGCGAGTTCGCGTAGCTGCCGTCGAGAACGCGCTCGCCGATGTGCGACTCGTAGTCGGCGGCGGCGAACCGTTCGGTGATGGTCCCATCGGGGTTGAGCACGGTGATCTCGCCATCGAGAAGCGCGAACTCGTGGCCGCGGGTCTGCGCCACATACGGCACGGGCTCGGCCGAAAACTCCGGATAGCGATCCAGCAGCCGCAGAGTCGCCTCACGCGATGTGTCGGCGGCGATCGACGCGGTCTCCCGCATGCTCTCGACGAGCCCTGTCAGCTCGATGCGCTGCTCGGCTGTGATCGCCTTGCTCATGCCGCCGGGAATCGCCGCAACAGGATGGCTCGTACGACCCCCGACCATCTCGACGATGCGCTGACCCGCCCGGCGAAGTGCGATGGCGCGACGCGCCAATTCGGGCTGTGCTGCGATGACGCCGAGCAGATCGCGGCTCCCGGTGCCATCCCCGGTCAGGAAGTCCGGACCGGCCAGGAAGAAGAAGTGCAGCGCGTGGTCTTGGGCGAATCCGCCCAGGTGCAGCAGCTCGCGAAGCAGAGCGGCTGCCGGCGGGATGGTCACCCCGTACAGCGCGTCCACCGCGCGCACGGCGGCGAGATGATGGCTCACCGGGCACACGCCGCACACCCGGCTCGTGATGAGCGGAGCCTCCCACACCATGCGACCCTCGAGCATCTTCTCGAACCCGCGGAACTCGATGACATCGAAGTGAGCGCCTGAGACCCTGTCTCGATCGTCAAGGAACAGCGAGACTCTGCCGTGCCCCTCGATTCGCTTCACCGCAGGGAGTGTGATCGTGTCAGCCATTGTCGGACTCCTCGGTGTCTACGATTGCGGGAAAGACCGAGACGGGCATCGTGAAGCGGTAACCGGTCCCAATGAGGTCCTCGAGGTACATCAGCGCCCCTGCGGGCAGTATCGCGGCCAACGCGTCGACGGCCTTGCCGCCTGACTCGAAGTCCAGTCGGCTCGGACCCGAGCACCCGCGGCACGGCACGTTCATCGCGGTGCATTTCGCGCCGCAACCCTCACGCGTCATCGGCCCCATACACATGAGTCCCTGCTCGAGCAGGCAACTGTCCTCATCGATGTGGTCAAGCTCCATGAGCGCGTACACGGCGTCGGAGACGAACTCCCGCGAATGCATGAGCAGCGTATTCTTGGTTCGATGGCACTCGTCGCACAGATTGCGCCGCGGCAGTTCGTGCGGTTGCCCGGTGATCGCGGCCACGAGCGCCGCCACAACAAGCTCGGTCTCCGGCGCGCATCCCGCGACGCTGATGTCGACGGCGACGTAGTCGGTCACGGCGTGGACGTTGGGAAGGAGTCGGGGCAGGAGGGGCGACTTCGTCGTATCCCCGAACGCTACGTGGGTCACCTGCGAAAGCGGACTGAGGTTGCGCAGGCCACCGATCCCGCCGAGTACCGCGCACGAGCCGATCGCTACGAGCGTGCCGGCGGCGGCACGGCAGGCGCGCAGGCGACGCAGGTCCTCCTCGGTAGTCACCGCGCCCTCGACCATCACCACGTCAACGCGATCGGGAATCGTCTCGGTGCCGTTGAACGGCGAGTGCACCAGATCGGCCATTCCGAGGATGTCGAGCAATCCCTCGTGGGCGTCGAGGAGCGCGACGTGGCACCCCTCGCAGCCGCCGAGCGAAACGGTGGCAAGTGTTGGCTTGCTCATACCGCCGCCCCCTTTCCGTTCGTAAGGGAGGCGATGCTGACGTAGATCTCCTCGACCGACTCGACGAAGCGCTCGCCCTCAGTCGGCGAGATGTCGACGATGCGCAGACGTGCGTCATCGATGTTGCGCGAGCGAAGCACCGCACGCAGAAGGTTGATGCGGCGATCCATGTCGAGGTTGCCGATCAGGTTGTGACAGTGGCCCTGGCGACAGCGATAGACACACACCGCATCGAAGCCGACCTTGAACGCCTCAAGGACGTAGAGCGTGTCGAGCCGGCCGCCGCACGGGATGCGCAGCGGCATGAACGTGACGGGGTAGCCCTGACCGCGCTGGGCGACAAACTCAGAAGCAGCATCTGCGGCCGGGTACCCGCACCCGCCGCACAGAAAGCCGATGACTCGGGCGTGGCCGACGTCGACCGGGACGCGCGAGAGCGAACGCACAGCCTCGATGAGGTAGTCATGCGGTGATGACACGATGTCACGAGCGCCGACCGGGCAGCTCACGACGCACTTGCCACACCCACGGCATCGTCGTACGTCCACGTGGCTGCGACCGTTCTCATCAAGCGTGCACGCACCGAAGGCACACGTCCGCACGCAGGTCGCGCAGCCGCCGCACAGCGCCTCATCGACGGCAGAGGTGTCTCCGTAGTGCGACACCGTCGTCTGCGAGAGCCGCAGCACGAGCGCCATCGCGACCGAGTCGGCAGCCGCGACTTTGTCGCGATGCGCGGTCCCATCCACTCGGACCGGGACGACCATGATGCCGGGATCGATGGTCTCGGCGGGGTGGTTGTGCGGATCGAGCGGGCGCGCGAATCCATCGTCGTCGACGTCCACCCGGAAGTGCTCCCGCAGCTCGGCGACCCACTCGGCGCTATCGGGACGGGCGATGAGGATTCCGCCGACAACGATCCTGCGCGACCCCTCGTTGGACTGGATCTGGATGTGATAGTCGCCCAGCCACCCGTCGCCATCTACGAGGCGTGCGCCATCGATGAACTTGCAGCGAGCATGCCCTCGTACGAAGGCCGACGTCGACTTGAGCACCGTTGCCGATGCTGCGGTGGCGCTGCCGTTGCCGCGGTCAGCGATCACCACCTCGTAGCCAAGCTGAAGCAGCCGCTGCGCCGCGATCATCGCCTCGGTCGTCACTCCCAGCACGAGGACAGAGCGCTTGGGCTCGAGATCGATCGATTCGACTTCGGGCGACATCGTTGCGAAGAGCGCGGCCACATCGATGATGCCTGCGGCCTTGCGGGTCGCGCCAATCCGGTCGCCCGGGTGTGCGAGCGCGACCTGCTCGAGCAGATTGGCCACAACGATGCGGTTGGGGTTCACGCCGGCAGATACGAGTCTGCGCGTCAGGTGCCCCGCTGAGAGCGACTTGGAGAGGTGCTCGGCCGAGTTACCGGCCAAGACGACCGCGTCGACACCGCCCTCTCGAATGTCGGACTCAATGGCGGCGACCACGATGGGGTCGAAGACGTCGTCGACGACGCACGCGACCGCTGCAACTTCTCGAACGTTCGCAAGCGCCTCATCGACGTCGATGGCGGCATCGACCAAACCGCCGCAGCGCGAAAGATAGACTCCGAGAGCCATGTGTACCCCACACCCCTTCTTGCAGGTTCTCTTTGTGACACGTCCCGTCTCGGATTGCCGGCCGAGAACGCACGAGAGTGTCTGCACAAGTCATCGGAGATTGCGGACCGCGACCTTAGGGATATTGTGACGAATTGCCGAGTGGCGCGCGGCACAAACGGCGGACGGCGGCTCAGAGCGGCGAGCGGCGGAGGGCTAGCCGACCGCCTCGACAATCGCATCGGCGATCTCACTGATGGGCAGCACGGCATCGACGGCACCCAGATCGATGGCAGCTTTGGGCATGCCGAAGACGGTGCACGTCTCCTCGTCTTGCGCGATCGTCTCGGCACCGAGGTCATGGAGCAACCGCATGCCTTCGGCACCGTCAGCCCCCATGCCGGTGAGCAGCACGGCGACGGAGCTCTTGCCGTAGGATCGCGCGACCGATTCGAAGAGGCTGTCGGCACTGGGGATGTAGAGCTGGCCCTTACCGGGCGGGCTGAAGCCGATTCGGCCGCGCTCGACGACCATGTTCGCACCCGTCGAGGCGAAGTAGACGACTCCGGGTTCGGGCTGTACGCCCTCCTCACCCACCACCACCTGCACCTGACAGCCGGAGTTCAACCAGCTGACGAGGCCCGGCACAAACCCATCTGCGATGTGCTGAGCGACAAGCACCGGCGCTGCGAGGGACTTGGGAAGCCGTCCGAGCACAGACAGCAGTGCCGAAGGCCCGCCGGTGGAAGAGCCGATCGCAACCGCGGTGCGACCGCCCGTGAGAGCTGCGGCGTGTGCGGCGTGTGCCTCTCGGCGCTCTCTCCTACCGCCGATGTGGGTGATCACACGCACGTTCGCAAGCACCTTCACCTTGCGAATGACCTCCTTGCCGATGTGCTCAAGGTCGGCCCAGTCCCGCGGCTCCGGCTTCTTGATGACCTCGAGTGCGCCGAGCGCAAGCGCATCGAACGCACTCCCGAGACCCTCGCCACGAACCGAGGACGAGACGACCAGAATCGGCGTCGGCGTGTAGGCCATGATCGCCTCAGTCGCGCGCAAGCCATCCATGAGCGGCATGTGGATGTCCATGGTGACAAGATCGGGTCTCAGGTTCGCGACCATCTCCACCGCTTCGCGCCCGTCCGCCGCCTGTCCAACGACCTCGATGCCCGGATCGGACGAGAGGATGGTGGCGAGCATCTCACGCGCGACGAGCGAGTCATCGGCGATGAGCACACGGATGATCTTGCGGGCGATGGCGGGCATCGGGCTCGATTCGTTCTAGCGGATCAGGCGCTCGACGGTGTCGAGGAGCGTGTCCTGGTTGAATACGGACTTCGTGATGTAGGCGTCCGCACCGGCCTCGATGCCCTCGGCCTTCTCTTCCTCGCGCTCGAGAGAGGTGACGATGACGACCGGGATGTCCTTGAGGTTTGCGTCGTTCTTTATCGCCCGGGTGAGTTCGAATCCGGTCATGTTGGGCATCTGCACGTCCGTGACGACGGCATCGGGCGCAAGTCCATCGCGCAGCTTGGACAGGCCGTTCGCGCCGTCGACCGCAGTCTCGACCTCGTAGCCTGCAGCTTCGAAGATCGACCGCTCGAGTTCGCGCGTTGTAAACGAGTCTTCGCAGATGAGGATCGTCCGCGGCCCTTCCCGCTCGGCGCGTTGCTCGGCATGGCGCCCCTTTTGGCCGGACCGCGACCGGGCGTTTGCCATCAGGTCGGGAACGTTGAGTATCGGTACGACCTGACCCGCGCCCAGGATGGTCACGCCCGCCACGTTCTCGACCTTGGCGAGGTGTGTGCCGAGCGGCTTGATTACGATCTGCTGCTCGCCGACGAACGCATCGACGATGAATCCCATCCGCTGGCCCGAGTAGCTGATCGTCGCGATGGGTACCTTGCCGCCCTGAACGGTCTCGGCGGCGACGCCAAGGATGTCGGAGAGTCGCACGATGGGAATGGTGCGCCGCTGACGACGAACGACCTCGCGCCCCTCGACCTTGAGTATCTCGCTCGGGTCGATACGCAGCGTCTCATCAACCGAGCTGGTGGGCAGCGCGAAGATGTGGTCCCCAACGCGCAGCATCAGGGCACGGATGATCGCCAGAGTGAGCGGGATGGTCAACTTGAACGTCGTGCCCTGCCCCGGTACCGAGTCCAAGTCGAGCGAGCCCTTCAGCTTCTCGACGACGAACTCGCGTACCACGTCCATGCCCACCCCGCGCCCCGATATCTCGGTGATGATGGCGGCCGTGGAGAAGCCGGCTTCGAAGATCATGTACTGCGCCTCGCGATCGGAGACCGACTTGGCCTCCGCCGCGGTGATGTAGCCCTTGCGAACGGCGCTCTGACGTACCTTCTCGGGGTCGATGCCGGCACCGTCGTCGCTGACCTCGATGACGATGCGGTCGCCCTCTTGCCGTGCAGCGAGCCTCACGGTCCCCTGAGCCGGCTTGCCGAGCGCCAGACGCGTCTCGGGGTCTTCGATCCCGTGATCGACCGCGTTTCGCATGATGTGCACGAGCGGGTCGTTGATCTCCTCGAGAACCTTCTTGTCCAGCTCCGTCTCGCCGCCCTCGATGATGAGCTCGATGTCCTTGCGGAACTGCTTCGCAAGATCGCGCACCGCACGGGGGAACGTCTGGAAGATGGTATTGGCAGGCAGCATGCGCAGACGCATGCCCTGTTCCTGCAGGTCGTTGATGACGACCGATGCCCGCGAGGTGTCCTCGGCGTAGTCCTTCGCGAACTCGGCGAGGTCACGCCTCGAGTCGCCGAGGAGCCGGTCGATCTCGTTCATGTCATCGCCGAGCGCTTCGAGCAGCTCGGTCCGACCGAGTGCCGCAAGCATGGACTTGATGCGTGCCCACGTCTGCGACGTCTCATGCGCGTGCACTTGCATCGAGCGCACCTCGGTCAGGTGCTGCTCTGACTTGATCTGCGCGATGACGACCTCGCTGATGAGGTTGAGCAGGTTGTCGAGCTGATTCGTGCGTATGCGAATAGTCGCTTGGACCTTGGTGCGTAGCTCGGCCTCGCGGTCGAGCCGATGCGGCTGGTCGTCAGCGTCTGACGGGGTCCCGGAGAGGTCGTCGTGCTCGAGCTCCTCGTGCGAGGGTGTCCGGTCCGCCCCCGACGCGTCGTCTGCCACCGGCTGCTCGCCGTCGGCCGCCACCGCGGTTGCGGCCGCATCCGGTTCGTCCTTCGACTTCTTGGTGCGCTTCTTCAGCGCCTTCTTGTCGGCAGCCGCAGTCTGCTCCTCGGCTTCAGCCTCGTCATCCTCGATGCCTGTCGCGGCGATGACCGCCAAGCGGGCCTTGAGGCCGTCGAGATCGACGACGCCGTCGGTGTTCACCCCGCTGTGGTCGGTCAGGTAGACGATCGCATCGAGCGCCTCGAAGAACGAGTCGCTCATGTCGGGTGTGTACGCCATCTCCTTGTCGCGCACGCGGACCATGATGTTCTCGAGCCAGTGGGCGACGTCCGAGATCTCAATGAGCCCGACCATCCGAGAAGAGCCTTTGATCGTGTGCGCATCACGCATCATGCGGTCGATGAGCTCGCGGTCGTCCGGCGTGCTCTCGAGCATGATGACGCCCTCGTTGAGCCGCTGAAGCAGCTCCGCGGCCTCCTCTTGGAACTTCCCTATGAACGCACTGCGATCGAACTCGACCATGAGTTGGCTACCCCGTGTCCGCGTGCGTTAGTGGTCGACGATCTGGAACGCCGAGCCGATCTGGCTCGACTCACGTGCCATACCCGAGAGCGCCTCGGCCGAACCCGCGACCTGCCGGGACCCTGCGGCCGTCTGCTGCGCGACTGCGGCAACCTCGCGCATCGCCTTGACGACCTGGTCCGTCGCGCTCTTCTGCTGCTGTGTGGCCGCCGAGATCTCCTTGGCGGCGATGGTCGTCTGCTCGACGAGGTCCAGGATGCGGTCGAGGCTCTCACCGGTGGCATGCGCGAGGTCAACGCCGGCTTCGACCTGCTTGAGCTCTTGCTCGGTGGAGATGACGAGGTCGTTGGCCGAGCTCTGGATCTCGGTCATGATGCCGCTGATCTCGCCGGTCGAATCAACTACCGACTCGGCGAGCTTGCGGATCTCGATGGCGACAACCGAGAAGCCCTTGCCGGCCTCACCGGCACGCGCAGCCTCGATGGCGGCGTTGAGTGCGAGGATCTTGGTCTGGTCGGCGATCGAGTTGATGATCGAGAGAACCTGCCCGATCTGCTGGCTGCGCTCGCCGAGCGCGAGGATCTTGTTCGCGCTCGCCTGCGTGCGGGCCTTGATCTGCTCCATCGACGAAAGCGTGTTGCTCACGGCCTGCTGGCCGTTCTCGGCCGAGCCGAGCGACGCTTCGGCCATCGTCACGACCTGATCGGCGTTCTCGGCGATCTGCCGATAGGTGCTTGCGAGCTCCTCCATCGTCGCCGTTGTCTGGCTGATCGATGCGGCCTGCTCGGCGGCACCGGAGGCCTGCTGCTCGGTGGCGGACAGGATATCGTTCGCCGAGCCGGCGAGTCTGTCTGACGACTCCTGTGTCTGGCGGATGAGATAGACGATCAGATCGACCATCTGGTTGTAGCTCGAGGCGAGGTCACCGATCTCATCGGCGCTGTTCACGACGACCTTGCGACCTATCTCGCCCTGGCAAGCGGCCTGGACGGAGTCGACCACGTGGGTCAGCGGCAGCAGCGAGCGCTTGACCAGCGTGTAGTTCGCGATCGCCCACAACGCGGCCAGCGCAATCGAAACGCCGAAGACCAGCATCACGCCCGTTCGCAGCCTCGTGTCGGCATCGACGGTTGTGAGGAGTATCAGCATGATGACGAACTGACTGCCGAGGAAGACGACCTGTGCGGCCACCATGAAGAAGGTGAACCGACTCAGCAGCCTGGAGTTGATCTTCTTCCAGAGTTTCATTCCCGACGTCCTCCGTATTCTAGTGTCGTCCCGTGACGACCGGTTCCAGAACCCTGTCTATGTTGATGATCCCGACCATCGTGCCGTCGAGGTAAACCGACCCTGATATGTACTCCGCCTGCTGGCGGTCGATGATGGTGATCGGCGGCTCGAGCTGCTGGTTCGTGATCTCGGCGATGTCACCGATCGCATCGACGACGAGCGCACTCGCGACCGGTCCATTGGTGATGACGATCGCAGGCGGTACGCCGTCCACACCCTGGTCCACGACCCCGAGGCCCATGATCGCAGCCGAGTCGGTCACCGAGAGGATCTCTCCTCGGACGTTTACCACGCCGAGGATGAAGTCGGGTACGCCAGGCACAGGCGTGATCTCGTATTCCTGGAATATCTCGCGGACGTCGCCGACTCGTACCGCGTACCACTCCTCGCCGATGCGGAACAGCAGCAACGAGAGGCGGTCAGCGACCTCCTCCTCAAACGTTTCGAGCGCAAGCGAGTCCGCCCTGCGGGCAAGAACCTCCTCGGCGGTTTCACCGAGCATGTGGCCTGCCCTTTCCGAGGCGCTCACTGCACATCACCGCCCGTCAGTCCCTCGTCAAGCAGGGAATCAACGTCGAGAAGGTTGAGGAGCCCGTCGGTAAGGCTGCACACCCCGATCATCTTGGCTGCGAGTGCGTGCAGCGGTGGGGCCGCCTGCACGCAGTTGGGAGGCAGGCCTATGACGTCCTCCACCTCGTCCACGATCAGGGCGATGGTCTGGCCACGACCCTGCGTGATGATCATCGGCGTCTGCAGTGTGTACTCCTGCGGATCGAGTCCGACGAGCAGGCGCATGTCGAGTGCAGGGATCACGGCGCCGCGCAGGTTGACCATCCCCACGACGCCGCACCGCCCGACAGGTGTCTCGGCGAATGCGACGATCTGCTGAATCTCGTTGACCCGCTCAAGTGGCAAGGCGTAACGCTGCCCAGCGAGGTGAAAGGCGACAACGAGTCGCACATCGCCGACGGTCGCGACGACCTCGTCGAGCGGCTCGTCGGGCAGGGTCTCGATGTCCGGCGTCTCGCTCGTCATCGCACTACCCCGAGAACCTGAGGACGCGGTCGAGCTCCTCGGCACTGACGAGCCCGTCGCGGACCTTGGCGAGTCCTGACGCCACCATCGGGCGCATGCCCGCAGCCGTTGCCGCAGCGCTGATCTGCTCAGCGCCGGCTCCGCGCGCGACCTGAGCGCGCACCGGCTCCGTGAAGGGAAGCACCTCGAAGATGCCGGTAGCGCCCGAGAAGCCGGTCTTGCCGCAGTTGGGACAGCCGGTACCGCGCCGCGTGGTCATGCCGCGCTCCGCTCCCGGGATGAGGTCAGACAGTGAGGTCTTCTCGTCGGAACTACAGTTGGGGCAGTTCGTGCGCACGATGCGCTGCGCGACGGCGAGCGTGAGTGCGCTGCCGAGCGACACGGGCTCGGCACCAAGCGCGAGCATACGACTGACCGCACTCGCGATGTCGGCGCCCGCGAAGGTCGCGATCACGAGCTTGCCCATCCCTGCAGCCTCGATGGCGAGGTGAACGTCCTCGACCGACTGCATCGAGTCTATCGCCATGACGTCGGTGTCCTGCCGCATGCCTGCTGCGAAGTACGATGCTGCGCCCACGGGTGAACCCGGGTTCACGAGGACCTGCGCGACGGCGGGGATCTCGTACTCGATCGAACGCTCGACCGAGTACACAGTGCGGCCCGACGACGCGGCATGCTGGAGAAGCGAGTAGTAGGTGCTTGAGCGTCCGCCCGCTACAGGCGAGGCGACGAGCAGGATGCCACGGCCGCGCTCGATCATCGCTTCGAGTGCACGCGACTCCGCATCAGTGGTGCCGAGGTCGACCAGCCCGCGAGGCTCGGGGCGCGATTGCGAGAGCGTGACGACAAGGCGCTGCCCTGCGACGGTCGGCACAGACGACACGGTGACGACGAGCGAGTGACCTGCGATCTCGGCGTTGAGTCGGCCGAGCGCCGGCACGTCGGCGGGCACCTGGCCGAGTTTGGCCCATGCCTTGAAACCCTCGATCAGCGGTCCCTGCAAGGACAGCGGAGCGCTCGCCACCTTCTCGAGGCGACCCTTGACCCGGTACACGAGGAAGAAGTCGCTCTTGTACGGGAAGACGTGAATACGACTCGCACCGCGAGAAACGGCCTGTTCGAGCACGTCTGCGACGAGAAGCGCGAGCTTGCGATCGTCGGCAACGGCGAGAACGTCCAGGTCGATACCGGCCGGGCCCTGCGGCGCTTCGGCCTCGACGACCTCGAGCACCGTCTGGGACTGCAACTCGGGCTCGGCTTCGACCTCGGCGGCCGTGGGAACGACGGCGATCGTCTCAGGCTCGTCCTCTACCTCGAAGAAGTCAGCGGCCGATATCTCGATATCCTCCCGTGGCGGGATACCTACCACGATGGTGTCTTCTGCGGTCGCCTCGACGACTGCGCCTTCCCCGTAGTACTGCCGAATCGCAGCGTGCACGTCGACGCCGTCCGAGAGCACCGGCTCGACCTCGAGGCCGAGATCGGCCGAGAGTTCATCGAGAGCGAAGATGTCGACGGGGTCGCTCATGGCGACCGTCAGCATGCCTTCGATCTCGAAGAGTGGAAGCACGCCGCGGAACCTGGCGACGGCCGCAGGAACGAGAGCAAGCGCCTCATCCTCGGGTGCGTAGCTTGCAAGGTCGACGCGCGGAATCCCCATCGACTCCTCGAGGACCTTCTCGAGTTGATCGGGCGTGACAAGGCCGCGCTCGATGAGGCTGCGGCCACAGGTGCCGTCAGATGACGTGGCTGAGCGTGCCGCCTCGAGTTGGTCGTAGGTGACAAGGCCCGAGGCTGAAACCGCCTCAAGGACCCGTCCGGCGATGGTCGCGGATTCCCCCATTCCCACGTCCGCCTATCCCTGAGCCTTGGAGAGTTCCTCGGCGACTGCCGATAGCAGCTTCTCGGGCTCGATCGGCTTGGTGAGGTACTGGTTCGCGCCAGTACGGATGCCGGTTGCCATCGACTGCTCCTCGGTCTTTGCCGTGAGCATGATGATGGGGATGCTCTTGTACTTCTGGTCGAACTTGAGCAGCCTGCACACTCGATAGCCATCGAGCTTGGGCAGCATCACGTCGAGCAAGATGAGGTCGGGCATCTCGGCACGGGCGGTCTCGAGCGCCTCGGCACCGTCGGCAGCCGTCAGCACGTCGTAGCCACCCGACAGCAGAATCGCCTTGATCATCTCAAGGATGGTCGGGCTGTCATCGACCGCGAGGATTCGCGCGTTGGCCATGCAGAGAGCTCCCCTCGTCCCAGTTCCGCTTACTGTGCATGTATCGCCCTTTGCGACCACGCACTTTAGCGGCGGCTCGACCCTTTCCGACACTCTATCAGACTGCGCTCGCACGTCTTGGCGAGCAGTTCGGGATTAAACCCGCCTAGAAACGCGGTCCACTCGCCGTGCGGTGCCGCTCGCAGAGCACTCAGTGCGTTCTCATATCCGCGGCACGCGTCATCCATCGCTCCGGACGCCCGATGAATGTTCGCCAGGTTGAAGTGGGCAAGCACGAAGTCCGGGTCGATGTAGAGCGTGCGCTTGAATTCGGTCAGTGCCCCGGCCGCATCATCCTGCTGCATACGAATGATCCCGAGTACGTAGCGCGCCGATGCGAGAAGCGGGTTAATGCTCAGCGCCTCGGTGGCATCGGCGACCGCCGCATCCATGTCGCCTACGTCAGCGTTCGCATGTGCACGCGCGAGCAACGCTCCGATGTCACGCGGGTCGCGTGCCAATGCGAGATCGGCAACCGAACGCGCACGTGCCGGGTCGCCGCCCTCGAGTAGAGCGTGCGCCTCGACAACGAGCGCCTCTGTGCCACCGCCGTCTGCGGCATCAGGAGAATCCGGTGTGTGCGGCGTGTCGGCGGTAACAGGGACCGGAGCGATGGTGGTCCGCGGTGTGCGCTGCGGGACCGGCACTCTGGGACGCGTCGAAGGTGCGCTCGCACCCTTCGCCGCACCTCGCGGAAGATCGACGGTACGCGGCCGCTCGGTCCGCACCGGGTGAACGCCGAGGCCGGGAGCGAAGACGCTCGGCCCCGGAAGCGGCTTGCGGTACAGGAACACTCCACCGACCTCAAGTGGTTCAAAGCGGTCGGAGATGGATGTGAGCGTCTCGGAGTGCCCGATGAAGAGATAGCCGCCGGGATTGAGCGCCTCGTAGAAGTTGTTGACGACGCGCCGTGTGGACTCCGGTCGGAAGTAGATGGTGACGTTGCGGCAGAAGATCAGGTCCCAGTTGGATGCGAATACGACCGGATACGGTTCCTTGATGAGGTTGTGATAGGCGAACGAGACGAGGTCGCGGGCCCGGGCACGCGGACGGTGTCCGCCCTTCACAGGTTCGAACCAGCGCTGCACGACGTTCTGAGGCAGACTGGCGAGCGCCTTGGCAGGGTAGACGGCGGCCTTGGCTCTATCGAGCGCTTGCGTGGACACATCGGTCCCCGTCACCTCGGCCCGCATCTCCTTTGAGGTGATTGCGGAATCGAGCAACGTCATCGCAATCGAGTACGGCTCTTCACCGGTCGAACACCCGGCAGACCAGACTCGAAACGCATGACTTTGACGCGCCTTTGTCTCGAGAATCTCGGGAATCACGAGATCACGCAGTGCATCGAACTGTGCGGGAAAGCGGAAGAATGACGTCTCGTTGATGGTGACGAGGTTCATGAGCTCCTTGAACTCATCCTCATCGGTACTCAGTACCTGGAAGTAGCCGTCGTACTCCAGAAAGCCGAGTCTCGTCGCACGAGTCACAAGCGAGATACGCAAGGAGTCGACCTTGCTCTCTTCCAGATAGATGCCGGAGTGATGATGAATCCAATCCCGGAAGCGCTCGAACTCCTCGGGAGTCAGATCCTTCCTGAGGCTATCGACCGGATTGGCCACCTGTTAATCCGCCAGCGATTCCCCGGCGGGACCCACCTTGTGGATCAGCCCGCCAGCGTACATGCCGTAAAGGACCTTCGCGGTCTCGAAGTCGTTGTAGCCGGTCATCTCGACAAGCTCGCGAACGCTGCGACCGCCGTGCAGGTAGCACAGGAGCATCCACTCACGGGGCTTGAGGTGGATATCGGCCGGCTTCTGGCCAGGAGTCGATGCCATCGCGAACCGCGTGTCCATGGATGGGATCTTCTCGCGAATCTTCTGCCACATGTCGAGGCGCCGGGTCGCATCGGTGAGTACGGCATCGACCGGCACAGTGAGTCCGAGGTCGGAGCCCGAACACGGCTCATCGGACTCGAAACGCAGCGTGCCCTCTTCCCAGCGCAGCAGGTCGAAGAGCTCGTCGGATATCTGATCCCGGACGAAGCCCTCGAGGACCGCTGAGTCCACATAGCCCTCATCGGCAAGAATCTGTCCGAGCTTGCGGTCGGCCTTGTCCTTCTTCTGTATCTTCATCAGCCCTTGCGCCTGACGAAGCTGCTTCTCGGTGATGATCCCAGCGCGAGCGAGGCGCTTGCCGGCGCTCTCGGAGTTGCCGCCCGACTCAGCGTAGGAGATCTCGCCTGCCCGGAAGCACACGATGCCTTCGCCATCAGGCCCGTCGACATGCAGAGTCCCCGTCTTCGCACCAGATGCGAGCAGACGGAACATGTCGGAAAGTGAGAAGTCCTTGAGGTTTCCCTCGAGTGCCACGCGCATCCTCCAAGTAAGAGTTCCCACGTACACGAGCGCGGCCCGAAACCGGTGGCGAGTGCGCCGCACGGGAGCCGCGAATCATCCTAGCACCCGTACTATCGGCTGATAAGCGAGGGCTCGTGAGTGGATTGGCCTAAGGTCACGCTTGATCCGAGCTGACCGGAGGCTTCTCCGGCCCAACGAAGAGGACGCCGTCGGTGACAGTGGTCTCATACACCCGCAGCGGGCGCGGGTGGCGCGCGAACTCGGCCATGGTTTTGATGGGACCGCTGAAGTCGGTCCACTGCACGCACCGACCGTCGGTGAGGTCGAACCGAGAATGGTGAAGCGGGCACGTCAGCACAGTGCCCTCGAGCGTCCCTTTGGCGAGGTGCGCATGAAGGTGTGGGCAGCGGGCGTCGGACACGTAGTACTCACCGCCAACTCGGGCGACGAGTAGCTCGTGCCCATCCACGGCAAGCTGGCGCATCTCGCCCTCATCGAACTCGCTCACGTTGCCGACTTCCAGAAACTCGCTCATCTCAGGTCCTCTCGGTGTGCGGGGACTGTGGCAGACATCCGGTCTCGAAGGCTCTAGTGAGTATTCCCCTTCCACGCAAACAAGAAGGCCGGCCCCTTTCGGGACCGGCCTATCAGGTTCACGCAGTTGTTCTGGAAGAACGACTTAGCGGGCGAAGACCTTGGTGGCCTGCAGCTTGCCGTTCTGACCGGTGGTGACCTCGAAAGTCACGGCCTGGCCCTCGTCGAGGGTCTTGAAGCCATCGGTCTGGATCTCGGAGAAGTGGACGAACAGGTCGTCGCCATCCTCGCGCGAGATGAAGCCGTAGCCCTTGTCAGCGTTGAACCACTTAACTGTACCTTCAGCCATCTGAAACTCACTCTCCTGCCCCGCAGGGCAAAAAACAAGCGACGCAATCTCCGCTTCGCGGATTTCACGCCGCAAAATCTGGGTCCCCATCGGACCCAACGTGCGCAGCGTACCACGCCCCGCGACAAAACGCGAACAAAACGCAACTCACCGAAAATCGACAACGGGGGCGGGGTCAGTCCCGGCGCTCGTCGTCGCCTCCCGAAAGCGCGGCCGCCGCCGCTGCGGCGCGATCTTCCAAGGCGGTCACACGCTCGGCCAGCCCGGCGAGCGCGGCGTCATCGAAAGCCACGCCCGCGGTGCTGCCCCCAGATGCGACCGGCACAGTCTGCGTCTCCCGATTCCGCACGAACTTCAGGTAGCCCAAACCGATGGCGACGACCAATGCGAAGAGGATGACGGCGAACCGAGCCACCGAGTTGCCCGAGAAGATGACCCATCCCGCGCCGTAGATCATCGAGAACAGCCCACCAAGCAGCAGGCCGTTGGAGATGACACGAAGCTGCTCGCTGCGTATGAGCGAGACGCCCATGACGAGGGTGGCAAAGATGACGAGGATGATGCTCGTGTTGCGAGCCCAGCCCTTCATGAGCGCGTCGACCTTGTCCTGCAAGGCATTCTGTTTGACCTGAAGCGCAGCGATCTGCGCCTGGACGGTCGCATCGACACTCGACCCGTTGGTTGGCTGCTTGAAGTTGAGCGCCTCCATCTGGCGGCTCAGTTCCTGCTGCTCCTGCTGGTAGGTCTCGGTGGGCGACGGATAGAAGGTGTTGACCCCGACGCCGATGAAGGCGACGACCATCAGCCCGAGGAAGAACGAGAAGATCGTCTGAAGTGCGTAGTGCTGACGATCGGTGGTGTTCGCACTTGAGGCCATGGAGTCCTCCTATGCCGCGCTGACTGATCACGCCGTGCCTACATGGTACCAACCGGAGCCGCGCGCCGTCCCGATGCGAGACGCGTGTTACTCCCCTTCTTTAGCCGTCATGGACTCGATGTCGAAGACGAGCATCCGGAACCGTGCGAGCGCCGCATCGTCATCGAGACTGTTGCGCTCGAAGATCGTCTCTGCGTCTTGCGCTGACTCAAGCTGGCCGATGAGTACGCGCATGGCATCGCGGGTCTCGGCGGGATTGTCGATGACCCGAAGCGACCCCGCAAGGACAACCGAGCGAAACGGGTGTGCGCACTGACCGTGCTTGTAGCCGCAGTCCTCGATCACGGTGGCGCAGCCATGTGCGTTTCGGGCGATGATATCGAGTTTGCGACCTGCTGGCGCGACGTGGAAGCACAGCCTGGAGCCCACGCGATCGTAGCCGCACGAGAGCGTGACGACGTACGGGGAATCTCCGTCGGCCAGCGCGATGGTCGCGTACCGTGCGCCGGTCAGGAGCCGATCGATCTCGGCCGGGTCGGTGATCTCGCGGTCTTGTCGGCGTAGCTCGTGCGTCACATCTGCCTCCTGCGGATCGGGTGGGTCGAGGTTACCATCTCAGGCTCGCGGACCTGCGTCCCGAACGATGACCGAGCGCGCGGCTTCGATGGCGGCGGCGAGCGCTGGCAGCTCGCGCTCGGCGCTCGCACCGCCGTCATCACTGACGATGACGCCGCCTACGGCGAGCGCTGCGCGCGCACCACGCTCGCCAGCCCTGCGACTACCGATAGCCGCGAGGTCCTGCACACCGATCCCGCCGAGTACAACGAGACCCGCAGATCTGGCGGTGGTCGCGCACTCCACGAACCGCTCGGCATCGAGACTCGCGAGGTGTACGCCGGTGAATCCGCCTGCGGCGAGCGCCGGCATGAACGCCCTTGTGTCGCCGTCGGAGTGGAAGATCAGCGGCAAACCCTCCTGGCGGACGGTGTTCGACACGCGGTGGTAGTGCGGCATCAGCGTCGCGAGCACGAAGTCCGGCGCCACGAGCGGCCCGCTCGCGCCAGCGAGCTCGTCAGCGACCAGCACGGCATCGGCGCCGCACGCGATGCCGCGACCCACATCGACCAGCACCTCCGCGCGAGCCGTGTCGAGGCGCGCCGTCAGGTGCTCCGGCTCGGCGACCGTCATGCGGAGCGCCTCGACCCAGCCCACCGCGCGCGACACACGCGAGAGCACGCCGTCGACCGCCCAGACCGCGGCCACGTCTGCAGCCTGCAGCGCGGCGACGGCGTCACTCGCGTACGACTCACCCGCGGCTACGAAGGCGAGATCGACCGGCACCGACGCCGCGAACGCCGCGAGCGAGTCGGCGCGCCCCGGCGCGCCCGTGTCGCGCGCTACCGCGTCGAGCAGCGCGCCCGGCAGCCACGCAAGCCCGAAGGCGCGCGCGGACAGCTCACCCGCGAGGGCTCGCGTGGCGGTCTCGCGGGTCATGAACCGCTCCCATCACTGCGCGCGTACGCATCCCAGACGCGGGCGACCTCGGCCTCCCAGAACGCGCGGCGATCACCGATCGTGCGGCCGAGGTCGCGCTCGGCAAAGGCGAAGTAGCCGTCTCCTGGCATACCGGTGTCGGCCCGAACCACCAGCGAGGCGGTCATGACACCGAGCCTCGCGTCGGCAGCAGTGTCGACCTCGCCCAGCAGGTCCATGAGCGCGCCGGAGCGAGCGCTCATGCGGCCGCGGAACACCCGTCGCGCAACCTCACCGTAGGTCACAGTGGATCGGGCGGCGGCGGCCTCGGCAAGCAGCGCCTCGAGGTCGACCGCGAGCGCAGCCCACTCGCCGGGCGAGTAGCCCCAGGTGCGGCGAACCACGGCGACCCCCTCTCACGTCTGCTTCCTCGGTGGCAGGATTGTACGCCCTGAACGCGGCAAGCGACCCGCCGGCGGATGCCGGCGGATCGCTTGTGACGGCGCCGCTGAATGCGACACCGATTCGATGACTGGTGGAGGCGCGGAGAATCGAACTCCGGTCCACGGTAGCACCCTAGGAGGCATCTCCAGGCTCAGTCACGGATTGAGTCTCGGTCGGGGCAGCACACCGTGACAGGCGCGCCCTTTCCCAGTCAGTTCTGTCTTTCGCCTCGGCATACTGACAACGTCCTTGGCGGCATTCCCCTCTGTTGCGCCTTACCGGTGTCGGGGACGTGCACCGGGTCGGCGTCGCTGGCTATTTAGGCAGCGAGAGCGTAGTTATTGGTGCCAGTTAATTGGCGTTTTCCCCTGTTTAACGCGGCGAGGAGACCGCGGCCTGCTTCCTCCCTCAGAACTATCGTGTCGAATCCAGTCGCCCCCATGTGGGGTGGTTCGGCGTATCAAGGTACTCGGCGTACAAGAGCGTCGCCGGAAGAGCCGTCTACAGAGTATACCCGCGCTCTGACATGCGTGCCTGTGGGAGCGAACTCCGTGCCTTCGGGCGTTGTGGCGCGGGCCTACTGGCCCTTCTGCCGCTCCCTGAGTGCGCGTTCGACATCACGCTTCTGATCCTTGGAAGCGATGTCGGCGCGCTTGTCGTAGAGCTTCTTGCCACGCACCAGGCCGATCTCGACCTTCACCAGATTGCTCGGCGAGAAGTACATCTTGAGCGGAACGAGCGTGAAGCCCTTCTCCCGGATCTTAGAGAACAGGTGCCGAATCTGCTTCTTGTGCAGCAGCAACTTGCGAGGCCGGTTGGGGTCGAGATTCGAGCGGTTCCCGTGGCTGTACGGCGCGACGTGCACGCCATGAAGCCACACCTCGCCCTTCCGTATACTCGCGTAGGTGTCGCGCAGCGACGCATGATTCTCGCGCAGCGACTTGACCTCGGTGCCCGACAACTCGATGCCGCACTCGTAGGTCTCCTCGACGAAGAAGTCGTGATACGCCTTCTTGTTGTTTGCTATGAGTCTCTGTTCGTCTGCCATGTCAGTGAGTTCACGCCTACGGCGTGAAGTCGGTCCCCGGCTTCAGGTCGAGGATGAAGCGCGTGAGCAGCTTCACGGCAGCGTCGAGGTCTTCGAGTGAGAGGACCTCGGTAGGCGTGTGCATGTAGCGCAACGGAATCGACACGAGGCCGGCCGCTTTGCCGCCGCGCGACAACTGAATGGCGTTCGCATCCGTGCCTGTACCCCGCGGCTCCGCGCCGATCTGATAGGGAACCTTCGCCTTGTCGGCGGCCTTGATGAGCAACTCGAACAGGACCGGGTTGATGTTGGGTCCACGGGCGATGATCGGGCCATCGCCACAGTTGGCCTCCCCGTGCTTGCGCTTGTCGATGTCCGGGTAGTCCGTCGCGTGACCGACCTCGACTGCGATGCCGACCTGCGGGTTCACGCCGTAGGCGCTCGTGACGCCACCACGCAGACCGACCTCTTCTTGCACGGTGGCGGCAGCAATCAAGTCGCCCGCTGCGCCCCCGGCCTTCTTCACATCTTCAAGAACGCGCGCCGCGATCCACGCGCCCATCTTGTCGTCGAACGCGCGCGATACCGCCAGCCCATCTCCAAACGTTTCGAGCCCGACGTCGAAGGTGATCGGGTCGCCCACGCGTACGCGCTTCTTGACCTTCTCGCCCTTCAATCCGACGTCGATGAAGAGCTTCTCCAGCTTGGTGATGCTCTTGCGCTCCTCATCCTCGATCAGGTGGATCGGCTTTCGCCCCATGATGCCGAGCAGCGGGCCCTTCGCGGTGTGGACGATCACACGCATGCCGGGAAGCACCGCAGCGTCGACGCCGCCGATGGAGGCGAACGCGATGAACCCGTCCGGCGTGATGTAGTTGACCATCAGCCCGATCTCGTCGATGTGACCGGCGAGCATCACCGAAACGCCGTTGGGTTTTGCCCCTTCGAGTACGGCATGCACTGAGCCCATGACGTTGGTCTCGACCTTATCGGCCGACTTGATCATGCGCTCGCGAAAGACCTTCGCTGCGGGCTGCTCGAAGCCGGATGGTGACGGCGCATCGATGAGCGCCGAGAGGAATTCCATATCCTTCTTGTGCATACAACTGCCTCCGAATCGGTTGCACGAGTCCGGTCAGTCTACCTTCTTGCCCGCGAAGCGCGCCATGCGACGGTGCAGCAACAAGGCCGCGCCGACCATAGCGCTATCGGGTACCTTCCCATACAGGCGTGCATACTCATGTTGCAGGGCGAAGGAAAGGTACCGATGAGCGCATCGCTGATACTCGCATCGCAGGTGTCGACCGCCGCGACTTCCGCGGTGGAAGCGACGGCAGCCGCCCTGACGACAGACTCGGGTGGCTTGGCCGCCGCAGTCGCGAGCACTGTGGCGTCGACCGTGCCCAGCGTCATCGCCAGCATCCTTCCATCCTCCGTGACGACGACAGCGCCCGTCACTACCTCCGCCGTGTCAGTCCCTGCCTCGCTGGAGATGACCGCCGCCTTCACGGGCGCACTCTCGGGCGGACTTGCGGGAGTTGCAGCCAAGTTCGACATCGTTGGCGTCATGACGATTGCGCTAGCAGCGGGTTTGTCGGGCGGCATCATTCGTGACCTGATGCTCCAGACCCAGGGGATCTACGCACTCGAGCACCCCCTACTCCTGCTTGTCGTGATGGCGGGTGCGCTGCTGGCATTCTTCTTTCAGTCGGCTGTCGAGAACGTGCGCGATAACCTCTTCCTGATCGATGCGCTCGCACTCGGTCTCTTCGCGGTCGCCGGAGCCGACAAGGCGTTGCTGGTGGGCCTCACGTTCGTGCCAGCGGTGATGCTCGGCACGATCACGTCAGTGGGCGGGGGCATCGTGCGCGACATGCTGCGCAATGAGGTGCCGCGCGTCCTCAAGCCGGGCACGCTCAACGGCGCTGCCGCAGTGCTTGGTGCAACGACCTACGTGACCCTGGTGACATGGCTGCACGTGGTCAAGCCGATGGCAATGACCGCGTGCGTACTGCTGGTGATCGCGTTGAGGGTGCTCGCGGTCAAGCGCGGTTGGCAGGCGCCGATACCCAGAGATCTCACCCCTACGGTGACCGGGCTTCTCGGAGCCACCCCGCGTGACGAGTGGGGCGACACAGAGCCACCCGAGGACGACGACGCCCGCTAGGCGAGTTCCATGTCGATGCGCGCATCTCCGGTCGAGACGTTGACGATCCGCACGTCGACGCGCTGTCCGAGCCGGTAGGAATCGCCTCGCTTCTCACCCACAAGCATGTGGCGGGTGGGCTCGTAGCGATAGTGATCGCCCGGCATCGAATCGGAATGGACGAGACCCTCGGCCATGTTGTCGAGCTGGATGAACAGACCGTAGTTCGCGACGCCTGTCACCAGCCCGCTGAAGACCTCATCGATGTGCTCAGCCATCAACTCGCAGAGCTTGAAACGCACCGAGTCCATCTCGGCCATCGAGGCCTCGCGCTCCATCTGCGAGGAGTGCTCTGCGAGCCACCCCAACTCCGGCGTCATGTGGACAGCCTCGGGATCCTTGTCGAGTGCGCCTCGCAGCTGCGCCTTGAGCAGGCGATGGACGACGAGGTCGGGGTAGCGCCTGATGGGAGATGTGAAGTGGCAGTAGGCGTCGCTTGCGAGCCCGAAGTGCGGCGAGAGGAAGTCGACGTACCGCGCGCGCTCGAGTGAGCGCACGAGCAGGGAGTTGATCAGGAACTTCTCCGGGCGACCGTGAGCGAAAGCGATGATTCGCTGGAATGTGGCAGGTGAAGCACCGTGCAGGTCCTTCACCGGGTAGTTGAACTCCTTGAGGACCAGCGCGATCTGACCGAGCGCATCGGCGTCGGGGTTCTCGTGAATGCGATAGACCATCGGTGCCTTGGCGTCACGCATGTGGCGCGCGACAGCCTCATTGGCGGCGATCATCGCCTCCTCGATCATGTTCGTGGCGACCGTGCGCTCACGGAGCACCACCTCAACGGGCTTCCCCTGCGCATCGAGCTTCACTTTCGCCTCGACGGTCTCGAAGTCGAGCCCGCCTCTGGCGACGCGCCGCTCCCCTATCTTCTTCGCTACGCGCGCGAACTCATGTATAGCGAGCTCAGATTCTCGGTCAGGGAACGGTTCTTCGCCTGAAACCCATCGGTCGACCTCGTCGTAGTTGCAGCGCCTGTCGCTTCGAATCACGCTCGGGTAGAACTCCGCCCCCTCGACCGCCCCGTCCTTCGACAGCGTGAGGTCGACCGAGAAGGCGACGCGGTCTTCCGCTGGATTGAGCGAGCAGATCCCGTTGGAGAGCTCCTCGGGCAGCATTGGAAGAACCCGATCGACGAGATACACGCTCGTCGCCCGAAGCCGGGCCTCGTTGTCGATGGATGAGTCCCACGGCACGTAGTGGCTCACGTCGGCGATGTGTACGCCGAGAACCACCCTGCCATCTTCTGTGTGGCCGATGCTGATCGCGTCGTCGAAATCCCGCGCATCGATGGGGTCGATCGTGAACGTGTAGCGCTCTCGGATGTCTCGCCGATCCCGCTCTCGACCGAGTGCGTCCTCGACGTCGATGCGCAGGCGCGAAGCCTCCTCGGCGACCTGGGACGGGAACTCGGTTCGCAGCCCGTGTTCGCGAATCGTGATCTCGATCTCGATACCGGCATCGCCCTCGTGGCCAACGATCTCCTCGACGTACCCCTGCGCTGAGTGGTTGCGGGATGGATAGCCGGTCAGTCGAGCAACGACGATGTCGCCACTCACGGCGTCCCCAAAGGCGTTAGGCGCGATGAAGACGTCGTGTCGCATGCGGCGATCGGCGGGGGTGACGATGCCGATCGCGCCGGCCCGCTCAAAGCGCCCTACCACCGTAGTGTTCGCACGCTCCATGATCCGAGTGACAGCACCGGAGCGACCTTCGCGGCCCCTGCTGGCGCTCGGACGAATGGCGACGACGTCACCGTGCATCGCGCCCGCCGTGTCCCGTGCCGGAACGAAGTAGTCGCCCTCGGGCGCAGACACGAACCCATAGCCGCGTCTGGTCATCGTGATGCGCCCCACGACGGTGCCGCTGCGCCTCGAGTTGGCGCTGCGCTTGGGCTTGCTCACGAGCTACCTCCCCCGTCGAAACTTCGTAGCCCTTCAGGGTGATACTACCGCACTGGCCAGCCTCTTCGTGACGACGGCACGAGCGGTGCTAGAATGCCTCATCACAGTTCAGTTCACGCACCGACGGAGCCGCCGAATGGATCATCGCCAGCCTCTCGCCCCATGTCTCATATCGAAGGGCACGGTCTCGCACCCGCGCGACATGCTTCGCGCACTCGAGACCCTCGAGAATCTCGACTACCGCTACGTCGTCGACGGCGAGCTCATCGATGAGGGGCGTGCCGCCCTCGTCAAGCTGATGGCGGACCCGGAGTCAGCGACGCTGGTGGTCAACGGCTGCCTCTTCCTCAACGTCTCCTCATTCCGCTACCTCGACTTCGAGCAGGCCGCCGAGGAGCGCTGGCGGTTCGTGCTGCATGGCGACAGTTCAATGCTGGAACTGCTGTCGATCCCCGAGCCCGAGGTCGATGGGGACGCCGAGAAGCGCCCGCACCTGCTCTCCGAGGAGACGGTTGGCGACTTCGACGCGCTTATCGCGCTCGACGACGAGGACGACGAGGACTAGCGCGTCTTCTGCCGGGCTATCTCAACGGCCTTCTTGAGCTGGATATCGGTCGAGCGCTTCACCTGGTCCATGCGGTCCATCTTGACGACCACGTCCGGTGTCAGTCCCTTACCGTTGATCACGCGCTTCTTGGGCGTGAGGTAATGCGCGATCGTGAACTTCACGCCTCCACCCCACGACACGGCCTCGACAGTCTGAACGCTGCCCTTGCCATACGACTTCTCGCCGACGAGCGTGGCTCGGCCATAGTCCTGCAGCGCGCCGGCGGTAATCTCGCTCGCCGATGCCGAGTCGCCGTCGATGAGTACCACAAGCGGCAAATCGGTCATCTTGCGGCCCGTCGCCTTGATCTCGTCCTCCGGCTTGCCGCGCTCATCAACGCGGACTATGACGCCGTCCTTGATGAAGAGTGATGAGACACTCACAGCCTCATCAAGCAGTCCGCCGGGATCGCTTCGGAGGTCGAGGATGAGCGACTTCGCGCCCTTCTTCGTCAGACTCGCAATCGCCTTGGCGACATCACTTTCGGCATTCGCATTGAACTGCCCGAGGCGCATGTAGCCGACGCCGTCGATCATCTCGGACTTCAGGTTGGGGTAGTTGATCGTCGCGCGGGTGAGGGTGAACTCCTTCTCGGTGCCCGAGTGAGCTGTGCCCTTCTTGGGGCGGTACAGCGTGATAGTCACCTTGGTGCCCACTTCGCCGCGCACCTTCTTGACCACGTCCGTGGTCTGCCAGTTCGTGCGACGCGTGCCGTCAATCACCCTGAACTCGTCACCGGGCAACAGACCTGCGCGGCCTGCAGGCGTACCCTTGTAGACCTCGGTGATGTACGTGGTGCCGTCCTTCTCACCGAGCACCACGCCGATTCCGCCAAAAGAGCCCATGCTGTCTTCGTTGAACGCCTTGAAGTGCGTGTCGTCGAAGTAGGTGGCGTACTTATCGCCGTTGGATTGGAGCAGGCCTTCGACCGCCCCGGCGGTGGCCGAGGTCTCAGCCGGAACCACCAGCGCACGCTTCTTCATCAATTCGTAGACTTCGTCGACGCGACCCGAGACCGTGGTGGGCGCCTTGACGTGATCGGTGACGACGGTTGTCAGCGGCGAGTCAGCGGGCAGGATACGCGATGTCGCGAACCCGCCGATGAACCCGAGACTCCCGACGATGATCGTAAGGGAAACAGCCAGTATGGCCTTGGTGGCCTTGTTCATGTGAACCTACCGCTCTCAGAGTGAATGTAGTGGCGTACCCGCGCTTGAATCCAGGGCTACACCTTGAGGTAGCGCCTCAGCGCGACGCTGGAACCGGCAAGGCCGATCACAACGCCTGCCAGCACGAGAGTCAGCGATATCTGGACCGTCGTTGCCGCACCGGTAGCGACCGGCAAGAACGAGATCACGTCACGGAGTCTCGGCATGATGAGCGCCTGAAGACCCGTCACCGAGAGAATCGCGAGCGTGGCCCCGATGAGCGCTTGGAGGACGCCTTCCAGCAGGAACGGGGTCCGGATGAACCAGTTGCTCGCGCCCACGAGACGCATGATGCCGATCTCCTTGCGACGCGCGTAGATGGCGAGGCGGATAGTGTTGTTGATGAAAATCAGCGAGACGACCGCGAGCATCGCGATGATGGCGTACCCCATGATGCGGACGACGCGGGTGAACGCGAACAGCTTCTTCACGATCTGCTGACCGTACTTGATCGACTCTTCAGGCTTGGCAGGGTTCTCGGCGACCTTGAGGAAGAGGGGGTCGGCCTTGATCTGCGCGGCCAGTGCCTCAACATTGTGTGAATCCGCGAGCTTGACGTCCAGAGACGCTGGCAGCGGGTTGTTCTCGAGTTGATCGAGGATCTCGGGCGACGAGGACATGCTCTTCTTGAACTTGTCCATCGCCTGCTCCTTGGACGTGTAACTCACCGTCCCGCGGTTCTTGGCATCCGGGCTTTGCACGCCGACCAGCGGGTCGGCAAGCAGCTTGTTCTGCAAAGCGGTCACATCCGCCGTGGCTGCGCCGTCCTTGAGGAAAATCTCAATCGTGACCTTGTCCTCGACGGACTTGACCACATTGTTGACGATGGCGCCCGTGACGAGGAACACGCCCACAAGCAGCAGCGAAAGATAGATCGTGATGACCGCACCCAGAGTCATGACCCAGTTGCGACGGAAGTTCTGAATAGACTCTCGTACGAAGTACCCGACATTAATCGACATAGCCGTACACCCCTCGGTCCTGGTCGCGGATGATGCGGCCGCCCTCGAGGGCGATGACGCGACGGCGCATGTTGTCGACCATCTCACGATCGTGAGTGGCGACAAGCACCGTCGTGCCGGTGTTGTTGATGCGCTCAAGCAACTTCATGATGCCCAGCGACGTCTGCGGGTCGAGGTTTCCGGTCGGCTCGTCGCACAGGAGCAGCGGCGGTCGGTTGACGAACGCGCGCGCGATGGAGACGCGCTGCTGCTCACCACCGGAGAGCTCGTCGGGGTAGCTATTGACCTTGTCCTCAAGGCCGACAAGGCGCAGCACCTCGGGCACCTGAGTTCGGATGACGTGCTTGCTCTTGCCGATGACCTCGAGCGCGAACGCGACGTTCTCAAATGAGGTCTTGTTGGGCAGAAGCTTGAAATCCTGGAAGACGCAGCCGATGTTGCGGCGCAGGTAGGGCACCTTCCAGTTCTTCATCTTGCCGAGGTCCTGACCGGCAACGATGATCTGCCCGCGGCTGGGCAGGAGTTCGCGCAGCAGGAGACGGATGAAGGTGGACTTGCCGGAACCCGAGTGCCCGACGATGAAGACGAACTCACCCGAGCCGATCTCAACGTCGACGTCGTACAGTGCCGGCTTATCGGCAACGTAGGACTTCGAGATGCCTCGCATCGAGATCATGACGGGACCGGTGCGCGGAAGCGCGGGTGGCGCCTCAGCCGCTCGCGGCGCAGCCGGATCGGGAATGCTGGTCAAATCAGTCACAGGGTAGCTCCGTTTCTGTGCGACAAACCCCGAGGGGCAGTGTACCAAAGGCGTACATCTCCACCCTGCCATGCGCGTGTGGAGAAAGGGTGAAAGCGAGTGACCCGTTCACTCAGCACTCTCCTAAAGGTTCGGTGACGGGACACCGGCCTTGATGTGACGGTGGCAGGTCGTGCAGTTCATCGGGAAGGTGACCGTGCTCGTCCCGGCAATCGCGTCGTGAGTCTGAGAATCGAACAGGTGACACGAGTTGCAGAAGAAGCGGACGTCGTAGCCGGTGGGCGCCTTGACGACCATGACACCGTTGACCGTCTTCAGCCCGCTTGCCGACTTGATGTTCTGCTGCAGCGCGTAGTTGTTCACCGTGCCATGCGGGTCGTGACATGCGCGGCACTCGAGCACGTCGCCATACTGGTAGCCCATGTCCTGACGCAGGTAAGCAGTCGTCGTCGTTCCATCACTGCGTGAGCCGAACCCATGCACGTTCGTCTGATACGAGTTCTCGATATCAGGCACAGTCGTGGCGCCGTTCGATCCGAGCACAGCGGGTGCCCACGGCGACGCTTCGGCGCTTGTCGGCAGCGGCTGCCCGTCGTGACACTGGAAGCAGAAGGACTTCTCGTCGCCGCGCGTCGTGGTCCACGTACCCGTGGGGCTCGGGTCGTGCGGGTCAACCAGCGGGTACTGTGTCGTGCTCGAATGCGTGTTGTGGCAGTTCTGGCACCGCATCTGAGCGCCATTGAGCTGATCCTTTGGCAGCAGTGGGTGCTTGGCGTTCGCATCTGAGTTGAGCGTCAGCTGACTCAAGATGTCGGGGGACAGCGGGTCTGACTGCGTCGAGTTGTGACACTCAACGCACATCATGTAGCCGCTGTAACGGTTGAGACCTTCATTGCGCGATGAGTGCGACTCGTGACAGGTATCGCAGACGATCCCGGCGGTCGTGGGCGCCGGCACATTGTTGTGCGCTGAGTTCTCGAAACCGCTCAGGTCGCCCATCGGCAATGTCGAGCCACCGCCGTGGCAGGAGTAGCAGAACGCATTGCCGGCCGGCGTGTCGGTCACGACCACACAGGGCGACTCGCTGTTGGTACGCATGAGTGACGCCGTCGCCTCGGTGGAACCCTTGAGCGGCCGATGACACGTGTTGCAGGTGAACTGCGCATTGACCGCGGAGGTCGCCGCCAGGGCATGACGGGACTTCGCGAGCGGATCGAGGAATTCACCACGCGCCGCCGCCGGTGGATGACACGCGTCGCACGCAGTGTCCTTGGTGGCATACGGGTACCGGATGAGTTTGTCGTCGGCCGTAGCGGTATGCGCCGAGTGGCAACCGCAGCCTGAGTTGTCGGCATCGAGATCGTGCGGAGACAGACCCCGGTAGGTACCGTGCGCCTTGGCCGCCAGCTCAAGCGAGACGGTGCCGGTGTTGTTGTTCGAGTCGATCGCAACGACGGAGTAGTAGTAGGGTGCGCCGTTCTCAACCGAAAGGTCGAAGAAGCCCGTGCCGCTGATCGGGAGGGTGTTGAGCACGCTGGCAGTGGCCAGGCTCGAGTCGGCACGAAGGACGTTGTAGCCGATCGTCGCGGGATTATCGGATGGCGCCCAGCTCAGGTAAATCGACCCCGAGGTATCCACCGCGGAGAGCCCTTGGACACGCTCAGGACCGGTGGTGGTGGTCGAGATGCTCGGCCATACCGCTGTTGCAGTGCTGGACAAGGCGCTCTCTCCGCGCGAGTCCACCGTGGAGATGGCGTACCAGTACTTGGTCGAAGCGCTGAGCGTCGTGTCGAGATAGGTCGCACCGTAGAGTCCGCCGGTCGTCGTTGCGATCGCAGAGTAGCTCGAGCCATCGGTCGAACGCCAGATTCGGTAGTTCGCCGTCCCGAGCGTGTCTCGACTGTAGTCCCAGTTCACGAAGGCGAAGTAGCCGGACGGCGACCGGGCCGCAACGTACGCCGGCGCTGCGGGAAGCGGCGCCATGGGCGTCGTAGCGCTCACGGACGCCGTCGAGGAAGACGAGCCCGCCACATTCACGGCGACGACCGCGAATGTGTAGCCGGTCTCCGCAGTCAGACCTGCGACCCCGAAGGTCGTGGTGTCGGTCGACGCGAAGAAGGCGCCGTCGCGATACACGTCGTAGCGATCGATGCCGCTTGGCGTGGGCGTCACGTCCGGCCACGACAGGTCGACACTCGCGTAGCTCGTGACACTCGCCGTGACCGACGGAGCTGTGGGGGTCTGTGTGTCGAGGTTGAACACGGCTGCCTGTGTCATCTCGGCGGCATGACCCGGATCTGCTGTGTCATGACTCGAGTAGCGCAGCGTCGACGATCCCGCGGGCGGCGTGATCGTCGTGGCGTACGTATCGTAGGTGCCGTCGATGCTGCCCCATGTATAGAAGATCTCAGCGACCGCATCCATCGGCAGCGCTGCCATGGTCACAGTCGGCGTCGTCACGTACCAACCGGCGAGACCGTCAGACGCGGCCGGGGTCACGCCGAGAACCGTGCTCATCGGCGATGAGTCAACGCCGGCGGTGCTGAAGGCTGCGGGGGTGCTTGTCGCCGAGACGTTCCCCGCCACGTCGACCGCGTTGACCACTGCCGAGTAGAGCGTGCCAGGGCTGAGACCTGCAATCGTGGCCGAGGTGGCCACGACGCTGAGAGTCGCGCCGTTGCTGACGGTGACGAGGTAATGATGAACGCCCGATAGCGCGTCAGCGGACTCGGCCCACTGGATGTCCGCGGTGGTGGTCGTGACAGCCGTCGCAGTCAAGAGAGTCGCTGCATCAGGTGGTGTGAAGTCGACAGAGAACGTCGCCTCGTTCGCCGACTCGGCGTTGCCCGACGCATCGACGGAGTAGTAGTACATGGTTTGCAGGCCCTCGGGAACCGAGGTCGGCCCCGTGTAGAGCGTGAACGGCCCAGCCGCTGAGTTCCATCCGTAGTACGTGTTCCCGGGGGCACTGGACGAAAGCGTGACCTGCGGGTCGGTGCGGTACCAACCGCCTGCGCCGTCAGGGTCGGCCGGCGTCACGGAACGGGAGGTGAACGGCGGTGCAGTGTCGCCCAGTCGCATGATCGTGCCGCCACTGCCCACGATGAAGGACCTGCTGGCGTCGAGCGGGTACACCGAGGTCAACGACTTGCCGCCGCCTGATGATTGCAGCGCCCACGTCGTCCCGCCGTCCGCGGTACGGGCCAGCACGCCGCCACCGCCAACAGCCGTGCCGTTGTTGTCGTCCGCGAACCTGATGCCGTAGAAGGGCAGCGTCGTGGGGGTCGGTCGACGTACCCACGTGGCGCCCCCGTCGGTGGTCCTGAGAATCACACCCGAGTCACCCGCGGCGAATCCAAGCGAGGCCGAACGGAAGTGCACCGCCCACAGGTTCGCGTTGGCGGTGGTCGCCTGCGGTGACCACGTGGCTCCCCCGTCTGTGGTGTGGAACACAACGTTGTTGCCCGCGAGCCGCGGCCCGACAGCCCAGCCGGTGGAGGTATCCACCATGCTCACGCTACTCAGCTGCTGCGTCGTATCGACCGAGCCGGTGGTCCACGTGCTTCCGCCGTCAGTGGTGTACTTCACCAAGCCGACCTGCCCCACCACGACCGCATGCGATGAGTCTACCGCCGAGATCCCCTTCAGGTTGACCGTGGTACCCGAGGTTTGGCCGGTCCACGTGCGGCCACCGTCAAGCGTCTTACGAATGGCGCCGTTGTCACCGGTGGCCCAGACCGTCTGGGAGCTGACGACCGAGACGGCGGCGAAGGCTGCGTTATTGCCCGTCTTCTGTCCCCTCCACACGTGGCCGCCGTCTTCGGTGACCATCATGGTTCCGCTGGCCCCGCCGATCCATCCCGTCTGGGCATCGGCGAAGTCGATGGCGTTGAGGTTGCTCAGGGTGCCGAAATGGAGCGAAGTCCACGTGGAACCGCTGTCGACGGTACGGCGGATGACACCGTAGTCGCCGATTACATAACCCGTGTAGGGCGCTGCTGAGGTGAACCAGCACGCGTTCATTCGGACCTGCGGATCCAGCGCGCTCGTGGGAACACCGACATCCAGCGAAGTCCACGTCAGTCCGCCGTCAGTGGTACGCCGGACAAGCCCGTAGTTGCCGACATACCAGCCGTCGGTCGCAGTCGCGAAGAACACGTTGCGAATCGCATTGGATGCCGCACCGGTCGTGATGCCCGCACTCGACCATGCGCTTCCGTCCGTGGTGCGCACCATCGTGCCGGCATTACCCGCCGCCCAGACGTTGCTAGCGCTGACACCCCGCACCGTCAGAAGGTTCTGCGTCGTCGTAGAAGCCTGCGCCGACCATGTCGAACCACCGTTGGTCGTTCGACGGATGACGCCGTTGTTGCCGACCGCCCACCCGACGGAAGGGCTGGCGAACCACACGGAATTCAGCGCGGCGGTGGTACCGGATGTCATCGCATTCCAGGTGACGCCCCCGTCGGTCGTTCGCAGAATCGTCCCGTTGGCGCCGACAGCGAACCCGGTACTGGTAGAGGTGAACCACACGCCATTGAGCACCTGCGTGGTTCCCGATGGCTGGCTGGTCCAGTTGATGCCGTCCGTGGTGCGCTTCACCAGGCCATCGTCGCCAACCACCCACGCTGCGGTTGCGCTGCGCGCATGGATAGCCCGCCAGTTCGTGATCCCGCTCGACTGGATCTCCCAGGTCTGCCCAGCGTCTGCGGTACGCATGATGGTGCCGCTAGCGCCCACGATCCAGCCGTTGTTGACGTCAGCGAAGTGGCCGGCAAGGTAAGTTGCTCCGGCACCGATCGCGGGCGTGAACCACGAGTCTCCCCCGTTACGTGTGAAGAACAGCTGACCGAAGTCACCGGTCGCCTTGATGACATCGGCATCGACAAGCTCGACGTCGCGAAGTGCCTGCCCACCGAGGTTGTTCAACGACTGGTTGAGCCAAGTCGCGCCGCCGTCGGTCGTGTGCCGCACCTGACCGTTGGTACCGACTGTGATCGCGTTGTTCGCATCGAGACAGTCGACCGCAGTCAGGTTGATCGCGCCGGTGGCACCCAGACCGTCTACCGCCGTCCACGTGACACCAGCATCAGTGGTCTTGTAGATGGTCCAGCTGGGCAGCGCGGCGTTGCCGACCACGTATCCGACCTGCCCCGATGGCTCGAACGACACCGCGGAGAGTCCGGCGACGGTGGGAGACGAGACCGGAGTCCACGTCGCGCCACCATCGGTGGTCTTCAGGATGGCGCCGGCGCCGCCGACCGCCCAACCGGTGGTCGCTGAGACCATCTGAACGCCGGTCAGCCCTACCGTCGCGGTGGTGGTCGCGGTTCGCCAGGTCGTGCCGCCATCTCCGGTATAGACGATGGTCGACGTCGTCGTTCCAAGGTCCCCAACCGCAACACCGACGCTGCTGTTGAAGAACGAAATGGCCCTGAGGTTACGTGCAGCCGGTGTGGTCGGCGCCGTCTGCGGCGTCCAGGTGGTGCCGCCGTTGGTCGTCCTGACCACGGTTGCGGAAACCCCGCACGCCCAGCCGTTGTTGGCATCAACGAACGACACGCCCGTCAGATCGCGCACGGTGCCCGGGTCCTGTGCGACCCACGTCGCACCCCCGTCGGTCGTCTTGAGAGCAGTGCCTACGACCCCTACCGCCCAGCCGGTCGAAGCATCGAGCCATGCGCTGGCACGCAGGTCGTTGCCTTGCGGCTGGGGGTTGTGCCAGAACCACGCTCGGTCGCCCGTCGGTCCCGTCGAGATGAATCCTGAAGCCTGGAGCGGCAGTACCAGAGCGAAGATGGCGACGATGGCCAAGACTCTCCGAATCAGGGCGTGCTGCGCCAACGCGCCGTTGCGCGAGTCACCCACACCGACATCAGTGCGGCACGGCTCTGAACCCGGGGTTGTCATCGCTCGGGTTGGTCTACCTCTCTCATCGGCTCCTTGTCTGAATCGCGGCGGACAATCGGAAAGGACTCGCGTATACGCGGGCTACGCGCGCGCGTACGCGAAGGGGAGTTGCGGGATACTCAGAGGTGCAGGCATGAGAAGCAGCAGGTCAGGGGCGGCAAGAACCCTGACTCGAATAGCGATCGGGAGGCGGATTGCGCGTCTGATATCCAGCCCGAGTCCTCTCGCTCTGCGAACCCGATGCCCCAACATCCGGACACCGAATAAGCGTTTACGACGACCGCAGGGAATCACACGACACTCATCGCCCGATCCCCAACGGGCCAGCGCGAGCAACCGAACGGCACGAAGAAGAGGACACCGCGTTGGCCGGCCGCGATCCAGCTTCATTATCGTAGCCTGAAACGGTGCCAATGACCAGCGCAAATGGGTGCGAACAGTGCGGTTTCGCATGTGATTTGTGTGGAGGCGGGAGAACTGCCCACCGTTGGAGTGAAGCCGGGTCTTAGCGCCCGATGAGCATCTTCGCCGCCGCTGCGATTCCCTCTGCCGTCAGCCCGTAGTGCTCCATGAGTTCATCCGGATCCCCTGAGGTTCCGAACACATCGTTCACTCCGACGCGCTTGAGCGGCGTGGGACGGCCCTCCCCAAGCGCCTCAGCAACCGCCGATCCCAGTCCACCGATGACGCTGTGCTCCTCACATGTCACCACCGCACCGGTCTTGGCCGCGCTCGACAGGATCGTTGCCGCATCGAGCGGCTTGATCGTGGCGGCATCGATTACCTCAGCAGACACCCCGAGCTCACCGAGAAGCTCGGCCGCAGACACGGCGGCGGCCACCATGACGCCACAGGCCACGAGCGTGACGTCCGTGCCCTCGCGAAGGACGGTGGCCCGTTCAAGATCCCACTCGATGCCCTCCGGATAGACCTCCGGCAGGGTCGCTCGGCCGAGCCGAACATAGAACGGGCCCGGTGTCTGCGCCGCGCAACGGATGGCCGCCCTAGCCGCGTTGAAGTCAGCCGGAACGAGTACACGCATGCCGGGAAGTACCCTCATGAGCGCCAAGTCCTCGATCATCTGATGGCTGCCGCCATCAGGCCCTACGGTGATCCCGGCATGTGTCGGGGTCAACTTGACGTTGAGGCTTGCATAGCACACCGTGTTGCGAATCTGATCATAGGCACGCCCGGTCGCGAACACCGCAAATGAGCCTGTGAACGGCGTCTTTCCAGCTACGGCGAGGCCGGCTGCGACACCGATCATGTTCGCCTCGGCGATACCGACGTTGAAGAAGCGGTCCGGGTACGCGTCGCCCAGCTTTGCGGTCGTCGTTGATTTTGAGAGGTCGGCCTCAACGGCGACGACGTCGTAGCCCTCCCCCGCCAATTCAACCAAGGTCGTTCCTAGTGCCTCTCGAGTCGCCTTCTTGCTCACGATGCACTCCCTTCGGACAAGCCCAGTTCAGCGAGTGCGGCGGCGACCTGCTCGGGGGACGGCGCCTTGCCGTGCCAGCCGGCATCACCCTCCATGAAGGAGACGCCCTTGCCCTTCACGGTATGCGCGATGATGGCGAACGGCCCATCAGAGTGCGCCCGCCCGGCCTCGAGCGCGGCGTGAAGCTGCTCGACATCGTGCCCGTCCACTTCCGTGACGGCCCAGTCGAATGCAGCGAACTTGTTCGCGACCGTTCCAAGGCACATGACCTCGCTGCACGCACCGTCGATCTGAAGCCCGTTGTGGTCGATGATCGCGACCAGGTTGCCGAGCCGCTCGTGGGCCGCGAACATGGCAGCCTCCCAGACCTGACCTTCCTGAATCTCACCGTCCCCTAGCAGGCAAAACACGGTTCTGTCGTCCGTGACATTCTGGGGATGCTCGCCCCCGCGAAGCCCTGCGGCGAGCCCGGAGGCGATCGAAAGCCCCTGGCCGAGCGAACCGGTAGAGACTTCAACGCCGGGCGTCTTGCGCGAGTCGGGGTGTCCCTGGAGCATCGAGCCGAGCTTGCGGAGCGTGCTGAGGTGATCTCGGCCGAAGTAGCCGGCCTCTGCCAGCGCAGCGTACAGCACCGGCCCGGCATGACCTTTCGAGAGGATGAAGCGGTCGCGCTCCGGCCACTCGGGTCGCGTGGGATCGTGGCGCAGAACGCCTCCGAAATAGAGCGTTGCCACGATGTCTGCAGCGGAGAGTGAGCCGCCGGGGTGCCCGCTCCCCGCAGCGCCGATCATCTCGACGATGTCGCCTCTCATCCGCGAAGCCTTGGCCTCGACAGTCGCTCGGTCCCACATGGCGGTGCCCCAATCAGACGAGTAGTTCGTTCGGAATTCGGCACGCCGGACCCACTCGGCGCACAGCCCTCGTAGAATAGCAGGAATCGTGCGGAGCCCGATGATGGGTACAACCCTCGCGAAGGGTTGTCGCGATTGCGGAGAGTGGCTATGCCTATGCACGACGATGGTGTGCGCCCCAAGCCGATTCAGGTGCGCGATATCATGCAGCGCGACTACGGGTATGTGCTCACCGCTCAGGCAGGTGAGCAGTTCCCCGAGGAGTTCGCGCCACAGCTGTCACCTGCCCAGATGCTGAGTCTAGGCGTGTTCGGCGGAAAGTACCTCACCGATTGCGCCGACGAGTTCCCCGATGAGTGGTTCGCAAACGCGCGTTTGTGTCCGAGCCATCACGACCCCGATCTCAACTTCTTCGAGGTCAACGCATCGCTGCCGCTCCACGAGTGGCGCGAACGCGGCTGGATCCATCCCGATGACCCGCGCGGCTGGTTCCAGTGGTACTGCCGCTATTGGATGGGACGACGAATCCCAGCCGAAGATGAGCGGCAGATTCGCCGTTGGCGCGCGATGACGCGGCACATCGCGCAAGTGCGAAAGCACTGCTCTCCGGGCGACATCACGTGCAGGCGCAAGCAGCGTCAAGCCCTCATGAACTGGGCGTACGACAGCCGCGCCTTCTAGGGAGCCATCTCCTTGAAGCCTTCGCCGATCGCCTCATGCACGTTGCTGATGATGACGAGCGCTCGCTCGTCGATCGCAGCCACGATGGCCTTGAGCTCGTCGAGTTCGTTTCGGGAGAGCACCACCATAAGCGTGCCGCGCTTCTCCCCCGTGAAGACCCCGCTCGCTTCGATGCGCGTGGCGCCCCGACCGAGCTCAACATTGATCGCCTGTCCGATACGGTCTGCGTGGTCACTGATGATCCACACAGCCTTCTCGACGCTCACACCCTCCAGCACGAGGTCGATGGCGGCCGTCGCAACGAATATCGCCACGACACCATACATGGCCAGCCGAGGCCCGAACTGTATGGCGGCGAGCACCGTGACCGCGGCATCGACCACGAGCATGATCTGCCCGACGCCGAACGGGAATCGTCTTGAAAGCAACTGGGCGACGATGTCGGTACCGCCTGTGTTGCCGCCGGCCTTGAACACGAAGCCGAGCCCGATTCCGGTAATGGCACCACCGTACAAGGCGGCAAGCAGGAGGTCATCTGATGCGAGGTGCGGCGTGAACGGGGCAATGACGTCGACGAGCACGGAAAGCGTAACGGCTCCGTAGACGGTCTTCGCCAGATAGCTGAGACCCCGCCTTTGCCAAGCGATCACGAGCAGAATCGCATTGAACGCAAGCATCTGGATACCGACAGGAATGGCCACCCCGAAGTTGGCCTGCGCCCAGTAGTAGATGACCGTCGCCAGACCCGATACGCCGCCGGCAGCAATCTGATTCGGGATGAGGAACGCATCAAGGGCCCATGCGGTCATCACGATGCCGAGGGTCATGAGGCCGTAGTCTCGCACGCGACGACTCTTGAGGACGCGCTCGACTACCACTGACGCTCCCCCGCCGCTTCATCGCGCAGGTCATGCGGCGCTGCGCCGTGTGGTGCCGTCGGCCACTCCCACTCGCCACCGATATCGAGGCGAGGCCGCTCTCGTTTAGCCAGCAGGTGCGCGAGCACCGACTCGGCGTTGCGGTTCACGATACGCTCCTCGGTCAGGCCGATCTCCTCGGCGATAGCGAGAGCTGAATCGAAGCGCCCAACGTAGAGCGCGTAGTGCGCGTCCGAGCCGATCGATACGGGCGCACCCGCCGCGAGCGCGGCCTCCGCGAACTGCCGCTCGCGTGCACCCGACCCGGCTCGCGAGCTGGTGGGGTCGAAGCTGTGGTCGTTGAGCTCGAGGATGACGCTGTGACGCACGGCCGCTTCGACGATCGCATCGAGATCGAGAGGAAACTCCTCTTCGTTACCAGGGTGCGTGATCTGGTCGACGAGCGGATGCTCCATGACCCGCAGCAGGGCCTCGGTATTTCGGACGCGGTCCGGTTTGTCCCAGCCCGTGTGCGGGTGGAACCCCACCGCCACGAAGTCGAGCCATCCCAGAATCATGTCGGGCAGGTCGAGCCCGTTCTCCGAGTCAGGCGAGAGATTCGCCTCACAGCCTTTGAGCAGTCGAACGCCGTCGAGCACGCTCGGAATGATCTTGAGGTTCCAGAAGTACCACGGGTGCGCACCTTGCGGGACGCTCGGGGCGTGGTCCGTGATGGCGATGAGCTCAAGTCCGCGCGCACGGGCGACCTGAGCGTTCTCGGTGAGTGTCGAGAATGCGTGACCGGATGCGACCGTATGGGTGTGGAGGTCGGCGAGTAGGCGCATTGGCTACTCCTCTTCTTCGAGGGCCGCTGCGGCGACCGCGGCGCCCTCGCCCTTCACACGCCACCGGTGGAATCCGATCACGAACTGATCGATCTCGCCGCCGAGAACCGCGTTCACGTTGCCCGTCTCCTCGCCGCTTCGCAGGTCTTTGACCATCTGATACGGGTACAGGACATAGCTGCGGATCTGGCTGCCGAACGTGATCTCTCGCTTGGGGCCGCGCAGTTCGTCGATCTCAGCGTTTCGCTTCGCCTTCTCGATCTCGTAGAGGCGCGCGCGAAGGATCTTCATCGCCGCATCCTTGTTCTTGTGCTGCGACTTCTCGTTCTGGCATGTGACCACCAGTCCCGAAGGCATGTGCGTGATCCGAACCGCCGAGTCGGTCGTGTTGACGCTCTGGCCACCGGGCCCGCTTGATCGGTACACGTCGATGCGCAGATCCTCGTCGCGGATCTCGACCTCGACCTCATCGGGCAACAACGGGAGTATCTCGACGCCAGCGAAGGTGGTCTGTCGGCGCTTCTTCTCGTCGGTGGGGCTTATACGGACCAATCGGTGAACGCCCATCTCGGACTGGAGCATGCCGTAGGCGTTGCGACCGTGCACGGTGAACACCGCTCGGTCAATGCCGATCTCGACCCCAGGAGTGTAGTCGTTGAGGTCGGTCTTCCACTTCTTGGACTCGCAGTACTTCATGAGCATCTTGAGGAGCATGTCAGCCCAGTCCTGAGCCTCCAGTCCGCCTTGACCCGGTGTGATGGTGACGATCGCGTCGCCGTGATCGAACTCGCCAGTGAACCACGAGTTCACCTCGAGCGCGTTGATGAGCGAGTTCGCCTGCTTCAGCGCGTTCTCGACTTCGACCGCCAGCTCTTCGTCGTCGCCCGAGACGGCGAATTCGTTGGCCACGTCAGCGTCGTCGAGCGCCGAGACGATGTCGTCATACGCGCCGATCTCCTCACGGATGCCGGAGGACTGCGCCATGACCGACTGCGCGATTGACTGGTCGTCCCAGAAGCCCGGCTCAGCGGCCTTGGCCTCGAGTTTCGCGAGTTCGGCTTTGCGCGAATCGATGTGCAGGTACTCCGACATCTGCGTCACGCGTTCGCGCAGCGCAGTGATCTCCTGAATGCGGTTCTCGACCATCTGCTCTCTACGCCTGCCGTCTCTTGGTGGCCTCGGCGCAGTCGCACTTCTTGAACTTCTTGCCGCTACCGCACGGGCACGGGTCGTTGCGGCCGATATTGTCCCAGGGGTCGTCCTTGTCGTGGATGACCTGGGCGGCCTTCCCGCCGCCCGCTGCAGCTGACGCCGCGGCGATCTGGTCAGGGCTCGGGCCGCCGACTCCGAATGCATCGGCTGCGGCGGCCGCGCCACCGAAGATCGACGACTCCGTAGGCGCCGAGTAGCTCGCTCCGGAAAGCGAGACCGCCTCGGCCTGCGGCTCGATGACGACCTCGATATGCATCATGGTGCGCAGGAAGTCCTCGTTGATGCCGCCCACGAGCCCGCCGAACATGTCGTACGCCTCGGTCTTGTACTCGACGAGCGGGTCACGCTGACCGACCGAACGAAGGCCGATACCATCCTTGAGGTAGTCCATCTCCTGAAGGTGGTCCATCCAACGCGTATCGATGATGCGGAGCATCACCATGCGCTCGAGCTCGAGCAGCCCATCTTCAGTGAGGTCCTCTGCCTTGCGCGAGTAGACTTCGCCAGCGTGGGTCACCAGCAGGTCCGCGAGTTCGTGCGGGTTCTCCACCTCACCGCGCTGCGACTCGACGAAGCCCTCGATGCCAGTGAGGTCGCGGTAGTACTTCGAGACGCCGTCCCAGTCCCACTCCTCCGAGTAGGTCTTCTCCGGGCAGAACTCGAGCACCGCCGAGAGGAGCGTGTCTGCAAGCATCGTCTCGACGCGATCGTGGATGTTCTTACCATCAAGGATGTTGTTGCGCTCACCGTAGATGACCTCGCGCTGCTTGTTCATCACGTCGTCGTATTCGAGAACGTGCTTTCTGGCTGCGAAGTTCATCGACTCGACCTGGCGCTGGGCGCCTTCGATCGCCTTGCTGACAAGCCCGGCCTGAATGGGCATGTCGTCGGGGACCTGGGTCTTTTGCATCATGTCGCTGATGCGATCCATCCGGTCGCCTCCGAACAGGCGCATCAGGTCGTCCTCGAGCGAGAGGTAGAACTGCGATGCTCCCGGGTCGCCCTGGCGTCCGGCGCGACCACGCAGCTGGTTGTCGATACGCCGAGACTCGTGGCGCTCGGTGCCGAGAATCACGAGGCCACCGGCGTCAACGACCCGCACGTGCTCCTCGCCGCAGACGCGCTTGGCTTCTTCGAGTGCCGAGGCCTTCTGCTCGTCATCGGCCGCGTCCGGATCGATACCGCGCTGACGCAGGATGTCCTCCCACATGAACTCGGCGTTGCCACCCAATATGATGTCGGTTCCTCGACCGGCCATGTTTGTCGCAATCGTCACAGCACCGGCGCGACCCGCCTGCGCAACGATGTGTGCTTCCTTCTCGTGGAACTTCGCGTTGAGGACCTCGTGCTTGATACCGCGCTTGTTGAGTAGGCGCGCGAGCTTCTCGGAGTTCTCGATGGAGATGGTGCCGACGAGGCAGGGCTGGCCATCGGTGTTGCGCTCGACGATCTCATCGGCGACGGCATTGAACTTCGCGTCGACCGTGCGGTAGATGAGGTCGTTCTCGTCGTTTCGGACCATCGGTCGGTTCGTGGGAACCACGGTGACCGGCAGCTTGTAGATGTCGCGGAACTCAGCGTCCTCGGTGATGGCCGTTCCGGTCATGCCGGAGAGCTTCTCGTAGAGGCGGAAGTAGTTCTGGAGGGTGATGGTCGCAAGCGTCTGGTTCTCCTCGCGAACGTGCACGCGCTCCTTGGCTTCAAGCGCCTGGTGTAGGCCCTCCGAGTAGCGACGGCCCTCCATGAGGCGACCCGTGAACTCGTCGACGATGAGAACCTCACCGTCTTTGACCACGTAGTCGACGTCGCGCTTGAAGAGGAACTCCGCGCGCAGCGACTGCTGGAGGTGGTTGACCAACTGACCGGAGGGGTCGCCGTAGATGTTCTCGATTCCGACAGCCTGCTCGATTCTGCGCAGCCCGTCTTCCGTGGCGAAGATCGTGCGCTTGGCCTCATCGAGCTCGAAGTCGACCTCGGGCTGCAGACGGGGAACTGCGCGAGCGAACTGCTTGTAGGTGTCCGCCGACTTGGTGCCGGCGCCCGAGATGATCAGCGGGGTACGGGCCTCGTCGATGAGGATGGAGTCGACTTCGTCGACGATCGCGTAGGCGTGTCCGCGCTGAACGCGGTCTTCGGCACGCGTGACCATGTTGTCGCGCAGGTAATCGAAACCGAACTCGGAGTTGGTGCCGTAGGTCACGTCGGCCTGATATGCCGGGATACGCTCGGCGGGGTCCATCTGTGACTGAATCCAACCCACATCCATGCCGAGGAAACGATAGATGCGGCCCATCCACTCGGAGTCGCGCTTTGCGAGATAGTCGTTAACCGTGACGACGTGAACTCCCTTGCCGGGCAGCGCGTTCATGTAGCCCGCGAGTGTCGAGACCAGGGTCTTGCCTTCGCCGGTCTTCATCTCAGCGATTTGGCCATCGTTGAGCACCATGCCGCCGATGAGCTGAACGTCAAAGTGACGCATCCCGAGGGCACGCACGCTCGCCTCTCGCGTGACCGCGAACGCCTCGATCTGGATGTCGTCAAGCGACTCTCCCCGCTCAAGCCGCTCACGAAACTCGATGGTCTTCGCGGCGAGATCCACGTCCGAGAGCGCTTGGATCTGGGGTTCGATCTCATTGATGCGCGCAACGCGCCCTTCGTAGACGCGAACCTGCTTGCCCTCACCGAGCGTGAGGAGCTTCTGGAGGAAGTTAGCCATGTGTAACGACACCTTCGAATGGTGGGATTTGTGGGTGAAAAGCAGCCCCGATTCTATCACAGGGGTGCGGTCGGGCTGCGGGCGGCCAGCCACCAGACCGGCCGCCCGCGCCCTCCAATGGGGAGCTGCTCTGCGCGCTCGCTCCGCTCGTTGGGACGAAACCCATCGGGCCCAGCCGACGGTGCACCGGCTCGTTTCCGATGCCCCTCAGGAGACCCGCTCCTCACCAGTCGTGAGCCTGCCCCGCCGCGTGCAACGCCCTGTCTGTCAGGGAGCCCGACGAGCCTCGTCCGTGTCGGCGGGCCACTTCGGCGGGCCGACGGGAAGGAGCGTATCGGACGGACCTTACCGATTCCTTACCAGTCAGTTACCACTTCGCGGTAAGGTCCCGCGAGTCAGTCCGCCAGGGGGTCGAAGTCCACACCGGTCGGACGGTCCTCCATGGCCAGAATCTGGTCGTAGAGGGCGCGCATCTCGGGCGATGGATCCAAACCGAGCTCCTCGCACAGTCGGTCTCGGCAGAGCAGATACGTGTCGATGGCCGACGACCGCTGTCCGGCTGCAATCTGGCACCGCACTGCGGCCTGGTACAGATCCTCTCGGAACTGATCATGCTGGAGCGCCTTACGCGCGAAGATGAGGGCCGTGTGAGGGTCGCCGTCTTCGAGGTGGATGTCGGTCGCACGCAGCATCGCGTCCATGAACTCGTGACGATAGTGATCCCTAAGATTGCCGAACCAATCCTCGTAGCAGTCTCCGGGCAGCAGGTCGCCCCGATACAGGTCCGCGATCTGCCGATACGACGCCAGTGCCGTCTTGCGATCTCCGTCCGCCTCGGCGGCATGTGCAGTTGCGCAGGCGGACTCGAATGCGTCGACGTCCGTGCGAACCGTCGAACGAATGGACCGGCAGACACCCCCAACGCTCTCGACGTACGGGCACTTCGCGCCCTTCTCGGCATCGGGTCCCATGAGCACTGACTTCATCGTGCTCCACACCACGTAGAGGTTGCTCTTCGCGCGCTCCTCGTCCATTTCGGGCCACAGGTGCTCGAATATCTGCTCCCGCGCAACGTCCTGGCCGCGCCGAAGCATGAGCATGGCGAACAGCACGCGGGCCTTGCGCTTGCGCCAGTCGCGCTCACGCACCGAGCGCCCACCGATACTGACCTCGAGTCCGCCGAACATCCGGACGTGGCACAGCGGCAACCCGCCACGCTCGAGATACTTCGCGAATTCATCGTCGCCGAGCAGCCGCGCGCCGAGTGCTCGCCACGTCGGGGTATCGAGCAGGGGCTTCACTCTGCCGAGAATGACCTCCGCCTGCTCGGGCAGGATCATTCGCAGCATGTGTACCGGCAGCCGATCGGGACCGAGCGCAGCCGTGAACAGTCCGAGCAGCTCGGGGAACGCGCGGCAGTACATCGCGACCTGCCAGTTGGGATTCTCGGACAGGATGTACTCCTCGTTGCGGCGTAGGCGAGCCAGGGCACCCTCGAAGTCCCCTTCGCGACGGTCCACCTCGGCCAGGATCATGTCGGACCGCAGGCGATGGTAGCTGTTCGGCCTGGCGCCCTCGGCCGCCACAGACTCGGTCCATGCCCTCGCTGCGGACTCATCGCCGAGCGCCAGTAACGATGCGGCGACTTCGAGGGCCGCGAGTCGGCGAAAGAGGAGATTGTCGGCGACAGAGAGTTGCTCGAACGCGACCTCGGCCTGCTCGAGCGCTTCTTCGAGTTGCCCGGATGCGCGAAGTATGACTGCAAGGTAGACCCTGTCGATGGCAGAGTCATTGGATTCACCGTTCGCTTCCGCCGTATCAATGCCCTCGTAGACGCGCCTGATTCCCTCCTCCACGTGACCGGCGGCAACCTCTGCGCAGCCGAGCGGAGGAGCGTACGCGCCCGTATACGTATACAGGCCAAATCGCCGAGCCTCGTCCAGCGCCGCCCGCAGCAAGGAGAGGGACCTGTGGAGTCTCCCCGCCTCCAGCAGCATGAGCCCCAAATTGCCCATCACGATGACTCGTGAACTGATGAGCTGCTGTGGTGTGCCGACTAGTGGCGACAGAACACGCGTCCCTGCCATCCAGTCACCATCCGAGAGTATCGGCACCAGGGCAAGCAACGTTGCGGCTGTGTATCTGATGTGAGCGCCCTCCGGCACTTGCGCGGTAAGCACACACGCCTCCTCAAGCACAGCCCGGACCTCCTCTGGGGTCCCACCACGCGTGAGTCTTGCGCGGGCCGTCGCAATCAGCGCCTCGCCCCGAAGCTCCGCGGGAATGCCGGCGGATCTGCTAGAGAGAACCTCGTTCGCAACCCGCTCCGCATCTTCGAAACGCTGCAACCTGCAATAGCACTGCAGGCTCAGCGAAACGGCCTTCGCAGAAGTCACTGCGTCTCCCTCATGATCCGAGAGTGATCGCACGGCGTTGCATCGGGCAAGCGACTCATCTGACTCGCCCAGCTCTGCACACAACTCCGCCCACAAGAGCAAGACCCGCGGGTTTGCCATCAGTTCATGTACTGGCGCCAACTCAACCATGGTTCTGAGTTGCTCGTACGCACCAGATGACAGGAGTGCGGAGCCATGTTCTTCAAGCCACGCTGTCAGCCCATCAGTCCTGCCTCCTCTGACCATCAGGTCAGCGGCCCTAATGGCGTCACCCCGGGCCGAAAGATGGTCAATGACCCTTGTCATGGTTGTACGTGAACCCGAGGGCAGGTCGAATCCGAAACGCTCCAGCACGAAACTCGATAGAAGGTCATGCACTCTGAATGTCGTGCTACCAAAACCATTGCTTGAGACTGAAAGAAGCGGCATGACTGCAGTTAACCGGTCGAGAGCCGCACCTGCGGCCGTCTCACCGAGCGCCTTGATTTCCGCAGTCGTCCCCTTGCCAAGAAGGGCAACGAGCGCCAAGACCGCGATGTCACCCTCCTGCTCGCAAGACGCCAAGTGCCGCTCTAGCCAGGCCTCTAGAGACGTGGTCCGAACGCCCAACTGCCCGACACCGTAGGTGGCCACCTGCGTTGCAAGAATCGCAAGCAGGGCCGCGTGACCACCGCTGGCCTCGTGAATCGCATCGGCATCCGCAGGAGACACCTCGATGCCCAGATAGGCGAAGTACCGCTCGGCCTCACTGAGGGTGACCGCGAGTCCGGCCTGTTCGATGACCTCCCATTCATACAGGGTCTCAAGTGGCCACTCGTTCAATGCTCGCGTAGTAACAACAAGTCGGGACGAACTCCTTCTCAGCGCCCTGGCGAGACGCGTGAGTTCTTGCGCAGATACTGGCCCGTGGGGGCTACCGAGGTCATCCAAGACAACCACAAGCCCTTTGCCCCCGGAGTAGACCTCAACAGATTCAATAGCTGCTTCGGTAAGGTCCGCCAGGCGGGATCCATCGGAGTCGGAGTCAGATGCCTGACCGGCCACCTGTGAGCGAGTGATCGAACCAAGAAGTGTTGCGAGACGAGCCGCAGATACAAAGTCGCCGCCTGCGTCTAGCCATACCACCTCTTGCCCAGACCGTCGCGAATACTGAGACGCAACGGTTGACTTGCCGCAGCCAGACGCTCCAGCAAGTACGACTGGCCGAGTCCCTGCACTCTCGAGCAGACGGAGCAGCCGTTCGCGTTCAGTCACAACGCCGAAATCGGGCGCACCCCAAGAACCAAGCGAGGATCTCATGCTTGCCTCCAGCGTTCGTGCGACGAGGGGTGCCGCCGTTTCAGTTGAGAATTGTATAGACCACTTCCAAGCTCTAGACAAGACCATCTGCGATCTACCGTGCCAACTCCAGAAGGGCTGCGTCAGCTCGTGTCAGACAGGTGCTCCGGACTGGTCACGGCGCCTGCAGTGGCCGACACGATCTGAACAGCCACGCCAACAATCAAGAGAACATCCCCCGCGCTGAGCAGAAACGTGCCAGACATCACACGGAAGGTGATCGCATCGCCCAGAAACCCCCATATAGTGCCCACTCCGACAAACTGGTATAGCCCCATGGATTGGGCAACCTGTTCCGCCTGAGACAACACTGCCGTTTCAGGGACAGATACCGGCATGCCACCGTTAGCGAGCACCACTACAAGATTCAGCCCCAGCCCCACAGCAGCAATCCAGAGCCCGGGTAGTCGCCATGAAGTGATCAGCAGTACGACCAAGAAGGTGCTTGATATGCACCAGAGGGCAAACCCGAACTCCGACGTAGCGAAGCCGAACAGCCGCCCTCTAGCGACTCCCTGAACGAGGAAGGCGACCAAGATCCAGGGTGACCACGGGATGCTCAGCTCCGCCAAGCGTCGCAGTGAACCGCCACTCGCCCAGGCCACAGCCAAACCGACGCCGATCGAGAGAAGCGCGAGCACTATCTGACCGCAGGCGTCCGGTAGCCCAGCTCAAGAGCCGCACCAACCACTCGCGCCTTCACGGTTGGCGAGACCATCGGAGCCAAGTCGTCGAGCACTGTCGTCTTGTGAGCAGCCGCAACCTCCGGGTGAAACGCCATGTCAATATCGCTAGCAAGAGCGACGATCATCGCCGCCGTCAAGTCCGACTCGACCGCGTTCGCCGCCCCCTCAGGCCCATCGCAGGCACGCAGGATAGGCTCGACATCTCGAAAGAACTCCACACCGTGCACCACATCTGCCGAGCTCATCGATCGCGAGACAGGGTCAGGGCCGTCCTGCGGACGATCCGAGAGGGTGCCCAGATCATGCAACAGGGCCGCGTAAGAAATGCGCTCCACCATGGCGGCGCCCAGCCCGAGCCTACCCGCGATTGCGCGCGCCATCATGGCGGTTCGGTCCGCGTGCCCGACACGCCGGGCGTCTTGGTTCTCGGCGGCCTCCACTAGAACCTCCACAGTAGTCCGATACGTCTCTCGAATATCCAAGAAGAGCGCATACGACTGCCGCATCAAGAGGAGCAGCGCGACAACGGGAATGAGACTCCAGCCACCCATGCCGTTATAGGTCAGCAACAGAAGCACCGATGCTGACCACTGTGCCGCCAACAATGGAGCCTGAGAGCGGATGTTGCCACGAACAAGCCTCAAGAATGATCTGGAAGAAACGACCCCGGTCACCGCTTGGGCCGTGATGATTTCAACCATCAGGAAAGCCGCCGGCACAATTCCATAGAGTGCCAAGGGGGGTAGAACACTCGCGCCAACTGCGAGAACAGATGCAGCCGCCACTATTCCAGCGATTCTGGAGATTAGTACGCCAACGAGCCGCAGAGGCTGGCTTAGCCCCCGCCGAAGTAGGTGGACTCCTACAGCTGAGATTCCGACCAACACCGCGCCCTGGGCGGGTCCCAGAACAACCAAGGACGCAGCCGCAAGCGCACCCGCAACACCTACGCTGTCGCCCCTTGGGAGCGAGATATCGAACAGGTCTAGAACAACTAGTCCCGCCAAGAACCAAATGGACGCCCATAAGGTTGGTTCGAGCGCATATGGGGGTGCTTGGCCAAAGAACGGGATGATGGAAGTAGGCATGTCTAGGAACTCCGAACGGGTTCTGTCCGCGTGGATATCGCTTGCTCAACGAGCACACTTTGCGCGCCGTCCTCCGCGTCGAACCTGCACTCTACGAAGAGTCGAACGATCTCCGCATCGAACTGGCTTCCAGCGCCACGAATCAACTCGGCGATAGCGTCTTCCCTGCTCAAGGCAGGGCGATATGCTCTGGTGGTAGTCATGGCGTCGTAACTGTCAGCAATGCTCAGGACTCTTGCCGAAAGCGACAATTCGTCGCTGCCCTGCCGCAGCGGATAACCGGTTCCATCGAACCACTCATGATGCTGAAAGACCGCTTGCGCCAAGTCCCGAAGCGGAGGAATCCTGCGAATCATGTCTGCCCCGCGCGCAGGATGCTCCCGTATCTGTAGCATCTCCTCAGGCTCGAGTCTCCCGGGCTTGGTAAGGACCATGCTTGGCACAGCCAGCTTGCCGATATCGTGAAGCAAGGCAGCATACTCGAGACGCTCCAGGTCCCTTGAGTCCATGCCACAAGAGCGGCCGAGCGCGACGGCATATGTTGACACGCGCTCAGAATGGCCTCGGGTGTACGGGTCCTTGGCCTCAAGCGCACCTACCAGCGAACGTATTGTGTCGACATAGGCCACCTTGAGCCCGGCGTAACGAAGGAACAATTGTCGCGCAACCGCAAGCGGTGCGAGAACCAGCGGTAGGGCAAGCGCAGAAATGGCAAGCACTTGCGCCACCAGGAATCCTAGCCCCGCCAGGGTGAATTGGGTCGGGACAAAGGTGATCATCGTGGATGCGGTCGAGGAGAGTGGCTGGCGGGTAAACAGTGCCATACCCACAGCGGTCAGCAACATGTTGCCAAGAACACAGGTGACAGACATCGCCAGCGCGGGGACTAGGATCTGCGGAAAGTCACCAACCCCGAGCGGCCGGAATGAGGAAACCCCGACCTGCAACACCCGCCCGCCAAGCCACATGTATAGGCAAGCAGAGAGCCCGGTGCTCAGAACCATCTGGCCCAGATTAAAGAGCACGATTGGCGCAGGCTTGCGCTGCCTAAGCTCATCAATGTTGATCGAGGAGACCGCGGCCACCACACAAGATGCTGCCGGGCCACACAGAATCGCGCTGGCAACACCCAACGGAAACGCCAATGAGACACTATAGGGCTCAATAGAGAACCGGAAGTTCTCGGAAAGAATGACCGCAACCAGGAGCAGAATCAGCTGGAACGAAGCCATCGGCGGGAATAGGCGCCATGCTGTGATCACTATCAGGACGGCGCTCAATACTACTAAGCCGACATAAGTGAGGAAGGGGCGGTTGGGGCGCTGTGATTCAGTCACTATGCCCCACCCGCCCCCAACTCAAAGTGGACCGACTCCGCCCGGATACTACATCTTCCAGTAAGCGCCACCGGAAAGAACAACGGCGGCGAGAGACGCGAGAACCAGCATCATACGCTTCATGGTGAGAAGACCCCCTTCGTGGAACTGGTGTGGTCTTCTCCCATCCCGCTAGCGATGGAAGAACTCTGTCCGCTCCGCTCATTTCAGTGCTGACAGTGTTCGTGCGTTGGTTCACGGCGCCGGTCCAAACTTGTGGGTTATACGGTTGTCAGGAAGCCCATACGGCGGTTGATCGCATCGAGCGTGGCACGCACGATGGAATCGTTGTCGTTCTGCCGTACGAGCGCGGAGCCGGACAGGTGTTGCTCTCCAAATCCGCTAACGAGGGCGATGCAGGAAACCGCGACCTTCTCGCGGCCAAGCTGCACGATGGCTACGTCCTCGAGAGCGAAGGAAATGGTGGCGTCAGTGTACTGGCTGACAGCGTCAAGCGCCGCCAGTGCGACGAGCCGCGCGCGCCCCGTCTTGCTGGCAGGGCCGCTGGCGTTGCCTACGTACTCAGCATCACCGATCTCCAGTACCACCGAAGCGGATGCCTGCACACCACTCACTGTGGCATTGATCGAACAGATACGCGGCCGAGCAACGGTCGAACGTGCATCAACAGGCGCCTCGTCCTTGAGCGCGTCGCGTCCGAGAAGCGCGATCGAGATCTTCTTGTGGTCAACGGGTATACCGAAACGAGCCATCAGCGTCGACTCAATGTCGCGCACGAGCTGCTTTGGGGCCTTGGTGGGAAGTGCGAGGATGTGTATCTCGGCGATGGATCCGTCGGCGTCCGGCACGATGCGGGCAGCCTTAATCTCTCCGACCTCCGCGAGCGCGGCTTCGATATCCTCGACCTTGATGCGGGATGCGCTCTGATCCACTTGGGGAGCTCCCTGCTACGACGATTACTGCTACGACTGAGTCAACCAAGTGCGTTCGCGCGTGCGCGAATCACGGCTTACTGTACGGACAGCCGCGAACGCATGTCAACAACGACAAGAAGAGCGCCCGGAGGCGCCCTTCTCACTGCGCGGTTGCGAACGACTTGGCCGAGTTCTACGCGTTCGGCTGAATCAGCCCGTAGTCGCCGTCGTTTCGGCGATACAGAACATTGACTCGCTCCGTATCGGCGTGACGGAACACAAAGAAGTCGTGGCCCAGAAGTTCGAGCTGAAGCACCGCTTCTTCCTCGGTCATGGGCTTGGTCTCGATGGTCTTGATGCGCACGACCTCAGCCGAGGCTTCAGTGTCATCAGCAATCTCAGTGTCACCGGCAGCCGTCTTCGTCACGGCCACGCCGTGGTTGCGTCGATCGATGACCTTCGTCTTGTACTTACGCATCTGCTTCTCGGCCTTGGCAGCTGCAAGGTCGATTGCCGCATGCATGTCAGTCGAGGTCTCCTCGGCTCGAACCACGTGACCCTTCAGCCGAACCGTGACCTCGGCGGTGAACCGATCGGGGTGCGAACGGTTCTTGCGCACGTCGAGCACTACCTCCGCGACGACCGGCTCGGCGTCGTAGATCTTGGCAAGCCTGCCGAACTTCTCCTCTGCATACGCGCGGGTGGGATCCGTGACGGTCATGTGCCGCCCAACCACTTTGACTTGCATCGATGGCCTCCCTTGCGTTCAGGTCTCTAGAAGGAAGATACCCCTCGCAGCGTCGCGCTGACGCTGCATGGGGTATCGAAACGAACTTATTGCGCCTGCTAGGCGATATGCCCGAGGAAATCCTTGGTGCGATCGCTCTTGGGATGGTCAAATACCTCTTCCGGCGTGCCCTGTTCGTGCACGATTCCCTCGTCCATGAACACGACGCGATCTGCGACGTCGCGCGCGAAGCCCATCTCATGCGTGACGACAATCATGGTCATGCCGCCCTTCGCGAGCTCCTTCATGACGTCGAGAACGCCACGAACCAACTCGGGGTCGAGCGCCGACGTCGCCTCATCGAAGAGCATCACGTGCGGATCCATCGCGAGCGCACGGGCGATGGCGACGCGCTGCTGCTGACCGCCGGAGAGCTGCGCCGGGTAGTAGTCGACCTTGTCGCCCAGGCCAACTCGCTCGAGTTGCGACACCGCCGACTTCTCCGCCTCTGCCTTCGAGCGCTTGAGAACGCGCTGTTGGGCCAGCATGACGTTGCCCTTGGCAGTGAGGTGCGGGAACAGGTTGAAGCTCTGGAACACCATCCCGATATGCTCGCGCATCTTGTTCACATTGGTGTCGGGCGCTGTGATCTCGGTGTCCTCGAAGTAGATCTTGCCTCCGGTCGGCTCCTCGAGCCGATTGATGCAGCGAAGCATCGTCGACTTGCCGGAGCCGGAAGGCCCAAGAACGACGACCACTTCGCCCTTGTCCACTTCGAGATCGACGCCCTTGAGGACATCGAGCGTTCCGAAGGACTTGACGAGATTCTGTATGCGTACGATCGGCTGGCTCATCACTTACCTCGACTCGTGCTCTGCGACGGACGCTTGCAGCTCAGCTTCTGGACCCGCACTCGCGGGGCGCCATCCCCACCGACGACGACGGCCGGTCGTGTCGTTAGACGAGGCGGCCGCTCCGCCCTCCGCGATCGCGAGGCGATGCTCGAGGTTGGCGACCCAGTTGATGAGCGGAATCGTGACCAGCAGGTAGTAGACGGCAGCGACCACGAAGGGCGTGAGGCTACCGCTCCGGGTAGCGAGACTGTTGCTGTAGAGCATCAGCTCGAACACGCCGACTGCGGACAGGAGCGCTGTGTCCTTGAAGAGCAGGATGAACTCGGATGTCATGGTCGGCAGAACGCGCTTGACTGTCTGCGGAATGATGACGAACGCCATCGCCTGCGGGTAGCTCATGCCGAGAGAACTGGCGGCCTCGAACTGTCCGCGATTGATCGACTGGATGCCGGCACGGAAGATCTCGGCAAGGTAGGCCGAGCTGTTGAGGGCCAGCACGAAGACGCCGGTCGGGAACAGCGGCGCCTGGAACCCGGCGATCGGAAGACCGACGAATGCGATGAATATCTGCAGGAAGAGCGGCGTACCTCGAATCACGTTGATGTAGATGTTCGAGAAGAAGCGAACCGGCCACACCTTCGACATCTTCATGAACGCAAGGAGCAGTCCGCCGGCGATTGCGAAGGGGAAGGCGACCACGACAAGCGCGATCGACATGAGCCATCCGGTGAACAGGAGCGGCACCGATGAGACGATCATCTGCGGCTTGAAGAAGATGTTCAGGAACTGAAGCGAGTTCCACTTCTGCACGAACGGCTTCTCATCAAGCCATTGCGTCACCGCCTGAACGGTGGTGAAGGTCTCAGTCTTGAACGGTGGCGTCGAGGTCTGCCCCGTCACCCCGTTCGACGTGTAGTCGACGACGACGTTGAACTGCCCACCGGACTTCGGCAGGACCACATCGAAGATCTGCACGCGCATGTCGAATCCGGCCGAGACGGGCGGAGTGAACGCCAGATTGATCTTCTGTCCCGCGACGTCGGTCTTGACCTCGACCGGGATTCGCTTGAGACCGTCGAGCGTCACAGCGTCGACCTTTACCGCACTCACATCGAATCCCTCGGGGTATGTGAGGGAAAGCATCTCGATCGGCTGCTTGGGCAGCGTGGTGAAGGTGAAGCGAGTGGACTTGCCGCCGCTCGTCTGGCTCAGCGTGAGGTTCGTGCCCTTGAGGACGTCATCGGCAAAGGCCACGCCGACCGCGCTGAACGCGAGCACGGCAAGCAGCACAACAGCGAGTAGCCTCATCCACGAGGTTCGTCTAGCTGATAGGACTCTGTTCATCACGCAGCCAACCCTTCGAAGCGAGGGCCCCCGGCGCGAAGCCGGAGGCCCTCCCCGATTCGAATCAAAGCAGGAACCACCGAGCAGTGACTACTGCTCGTACGGGCCGATCCACTTCTCGTAGATCGTCTTGTACTCGCCCGACTCCTTGATCTTGGCGAGCGCCTCATTGATGGCGACAGCAAGATCGGGGTTCTCCATGGCGACACCGAAGCCGTACATCTCACCGGTCGGAATCTGCTTGACGATGGCAAGCTTCTTGGCCGGGTCCTTCACGATCTCGTTGGTGACGGGGAGATCGTTGACGACAGCTGCGACGGTGTTGGCCTGAAGTGCGGCGAACGCCTGGCTGGTCTTCTTGAACGGCACGATGGTGACGCCGGCGGGCTTGAGGTTCTCGGTGGCCCACTGCTCACCGGTGGTGCCGGACTGGACGCCGACCTTCTTGCCCTTGAGATCCTCAGGAGCGGAGTAGGTCGAGCCCTCCTTCATTGCGATCGACTGGTTCGACTCGAAGTACGGGTCGGTGAAGACGATCTCCTTCTTGCGCTCATCGTTGATGGTGAGCGAGGAGGCGATGACGTCAAACTTGCCGGCGTTGACCAGGGCAAGCAGCGCGTCGAAGTCCTGCGGCGGCAGGTAGCTGATCTCAAGACCCATCTCACGAGCGATGGCGGTCATGAGGTCGACATCAAAGCCCTCCGGCTGATCACCGTTGAGCTGCTCGAACGGCGGGTAGTCGAGGTCCGAACCGATGGTCAGCTTACCCGGGGCCACAAGCTTGTACGTGGGAGCGGCGGGCTCGGTGCTCGTCGCTTCCGGCGTCGTGGCGGGGGTGCTGGGCGCGCTCGAGCCGCATCCCGCGAGTGCCACAAGTGCGGCCACCATCACGAGTACGAGCAGGAGCCCAGTAATCTTGCGAGCCTTCTGCATCTTTCCTCCTTGTCGAACCTGACAAGGTGACGAACGCCATGCTTGATGGCGAACGCCCCCTCCTGACTTACGCTGCATAATCCTACACCGTTTCTGCGAGCGCAAACGCGCGCTCGTGCGTATCCATGCAAGGGTCGATTGTATGCAGCAGCCGTTCGATACACGCACAGGTGCGTACCGGGGCGATACACGAGCAGTGCAGTTGACGCCGCCTACGGTGCCGCTGTCGCGGTGGTCGCGCCGGACCCCGCGGTCTCGGCAACCTCGAGCTTCGCCAGATCCCCGACCCACTTGGTGCGCAGGGTAGCCAGCACGCCATCGGCGGCCAGTCCATCGAGCGCCTCTCGTGTGGCCGTCGTGAGCTCCTCGTTCTCGGGCACGACCCCCACGCCGAGAAGAGTGGCCGACTCAAGTTGGCCCGCGAAGTGCACGAGCGGATAGTCTCGTCCGATGTACGCGCCGACCAGGGTGTCGCCCGCGATGACCGTGACCTCGCCGCGAGATAGTGCGTCGAAAGCCTCTCGCAGAGTCGGGTATGCCGACACGCCCTCTTCTCCCAGCTCGCGCAGCAACTTCCAGTACGCGTCCGAGGAACGCTGAGCGCCGACCTTCTCGGGCGCGGGCGGGAGCGTGGCCATGGTAAGCGTAGGCTCGACCGGCGCCGTCGATTCGGTGGCCACGAAGAACCCGGGGGCGTTTGAGAGGTAGGAGCCCGCGAGCGTGACGTTTGACAGTGACTCGGCTGTGAACGGAACCGACATCACGATGTCCACGGTACCGGCGGCGAGTGCAGTGGCGGCCTCTGAGGCAACCACGGGAACGACCACGAGCTTCAGGCCGAGCCGCTCTGCGAGCGCTGCGGCGACGTCGATGTCCAGGCCGGCCTGCTGGCCCTGATCGGTGCCGCCGAACGGCGGGTAGTCGATGTCCACGCCTGCGCGAAGAACGCCGGCTTCCTTGACCACAGGCGGAGCAACCTTAGGCTGCAGCTCGACTTCCTTGGGCTTGCTGCATCCGGCCACGACGAGCAAGGCGGCAAGTGCCACCACCGCCGCCGATACGACCCCTGCACGTCTCACTTGCGCCATGACGCCCCTTCCAAATGTGAAATCAATGCTCCCGCCCGGCTGACCTGGTCTTTGGCCCCACACTCGCATACTGGAGCTTCCGCTTGATGTGATCTCACTACCGGCCCTCTCGCCCGAAGCCGCGGTATGCGGCTTTCATCGGGCGGTACGACTTACCCCTAAGATGCGCCATGCTCGCGCGACGGAAAACCGCCGGCTTACGTGGATCCTTTCGGCCGCATCTACCATGGACTAAGGCACTCGCGCGCCCGCAACCACAGACCCGGGCGGGAACGTGGACGATTCTAGCACGCGACCCTCGGCCGGAGCCGCCGCTCACCACGTCCTGGCCACCGCGGCGACCCGTACCTCCTGTGCGCCGGCAGCCAACAGCACTGCGGCAGCCGCATCGAGCGTGGCACCGGTCGTGAAGACATCGTCGGTAAGCAGGATGCGACCCGAGACGTCCGCAGTCGCTGTTACAGTTCCTGCGACGTTCGCCGCACGCGCCTCGCGACCAAGCGTGCGCTGGTCACGGGCGCGAGACCGCGTCAGGCACTCGAGCATCGGCACTCCGAGCTCGTGGGCGACGGCATCAGCGATTGCCCGGCCGTGGTCGAAGCCTCGGCGGCGAAGCGCGGCTCGGGTCGCGGGCACGAAGGCGACGCCGTTCGGCCAGTCCGGCCACGCGGCCGCGATCTGCGTGGCGAGCATGCTCCCGAGTACCTGGGCGAGCCTTCGTTCCCCCGCATCCTTGTGCAGCACAACCGCCCGCGCCAGCGGAGGCTCGAACTCACCGAACGCGACGCCAGCCGAGAACGCCCACTCTCGGTCCCAGCATTCGGTGCACACGAACAGCCCGTACGGCGCGCCACACCGTGGACAGGCGCCCGAAAGCTCCACGCGAGGCAACGCAGCGATGCAGCGGTCACACAGCAGTGCACCCGGCAGCTCGCAGCCGGCGCAACGCGTCGGGAAGAGCAGTTCCGCGATGTCGTCGAACAGTCCCACGCGCACCTCCGCGCGCGTCGGCTGCCTCGCTACGAGAACGCGGCCAGCTGCACCAGCGGCAGGGCGACCGCCGAGAGAGCCGTCGTGACGAAGATCGCCGACGCGATGAAGTCCGTGTCGAGCCCGAAACGTTCCCCCACCATCAGCGTGAGCATCATCGTTGGCATACCTGCCTCAAGGACGGTGACCCTCAGCGGCACACCGGGCCCGAGCAGCAGCATCCCGAGGCCGAATGCGAGGGCAGGCGCGACAACCAATCGAAGCCCGCTGAGTACAGCCAAAGGAACGGCTGACCTTCCGATCTCGCCGACCCGCAACGACAGCCCGACTGACAGCATGATGAGCGGCGCGACCATGCTCGCAAGCAGTCCTAACCCGGAGTTGACCGCTTCCGGAATCGGGAACGGCCGAAGCGCGAGAGCCAGCAGCAACGCCGCGACTGCGGGAAACGTCAGCAACTCGCGAAGTGGGTTGACCCGAGACTCATCGTGCTCGCCGAAGTGCTGCGCCACTGCAAGCCCCACGAACACCAGCGCGACCACAGTACCGAACACGTCGTAGAAGATCGCGACGGGCAGTGCCTCGGCACCCAACAACGCTTGCGTCACCGGATAGCCGATGTAGCCGGTGTTACCCAGAGCGGTCGCGATAATGAAGGCTCCGGCGGTGCGCGGCGGCATTCTGAAAGCCCGCGTGATCGCCCACGAGACGACCGCCATGACCGCGAACACGGTCCATGCGACGAGCACTACGCGCCAGAGCCCGGCTCCGATCTGTGCGCCGTGAACTGCACGGAAAATGAACGCGGGCAGCCCGGCGTAGATGATGACGGCATTGATCGGCTTGGCGTCTTCGCGCCTGAGTACCTTCGCCCAACGCAGAACCGCCCCCACAGCGACGATCACCGTGAACGTGAGGATCGTCGTCGTGAGGGCGGAAGAGGTCATGGCAGCTCTCTACAGGAGGTCGACGTCAGCCCCGAAGATCGGGTCGTCCTCGAGAAGCTCGCGCACTTCGCGGCGCATACCGATCTCGTGGATAGCGCCGCTGCCCATCGTGGCGAGCGAGATCGCGGTCTCAAAGTCCGGCTCGGGGCGAATCACGCCACGCTCGGTGATGATGGCGGTGATGTAGTTGGACGGGGTAACGTCGAAAGCCGGGTTGTAGACCTCGATGCCCGGCGGCGTGACCTTGAACCAGGCGTCGAAGCTGTAGCCGCCGCCCTTGCGGTGCAGTGTCATCTGATGCCCTCGAGCCATGGGCATCTCGTACGCGCCGTCCTTGGTCAGCGCATCGAATGCGCGAGAGGCCTCGGGGCTGTCGGGCTCGAATGTGCCGGCGACGGTGAAGCCGGTCAGTTCGCGCGGATCGCGCTCCTCGATGGGAATCTGATCGCCCGAAGACAGCGTCAAATCGATCGTCGAACTCGGGGCGGCGACGTAGAACGGGATGTCGTGCTCGGCCGCGAGAATCGCCAACCCGTAGGTGCCGATCTTGTTCGCGGTGTCGCCGTTTGCGCAGATGCGGTCGGCGCCGACGATGACGGCATCAACCCACCCGCTCTTCATGACGCTGGCGGCCATGTTGTCGGCGATGAGCGCAGAGGGAACGCCGGCCAGACGCAGCTCCCACGCGGTAAGCCGTCCACCCTGATTCACCGGACGCGTCTCATCGACCCACACGTGTTCGATCTTCCCGTCCTCATGGGCGGTGAAGATCACGCCGAGTGCTGTGCCGAAATACGCGGTCGCGAGCGAGCCGGCGTTGCAGTGAGTCAGCACCTTGGCCTTGTCGGGAAGCAGGTCGGCACCGAAGCGCCCGAGCGTGCGATTGCGCTCCTCGTCCTCGGCCTGCATGTTGAGCGCCTCTTGGACGACGAGCTCCTTCAGCTCGCCGAGCGGCATGTCCGCGTTCTCATGCGCGAGCAGCCGGATGCGCTGGACGCCCCACATGAGATTGATGGCTGTGGGCCGGGCGGTGGAGACGGTCTCAGAAACCGCATCGAGCGCCTCGAGGTACTCGCCGACAGTCTCGAACTCCTCGGACTCGTTCTCGGTCCACAGCGCGAGCGCCAATGCTCCGGCAACGCCGAGAGCGGGCGCGCCGCGAACCGCGAGCGTCTTGATCGCAAGGCAGACGCCGTCGGCGATGTTGCACGCAAGGATGTCACCCTGCAGCGGGAGACGGGTCTGGTCGACCATGTAGACGACAGGGCGTCCGGTGGTCTCGTCCTCGCCCCACCAGATGGTGCGCGGGATGTTGTCGATACCTGAAGTGGGCTTGGTCTCGTCGCTCATCGTGCTAGACCGTGCCTTCCTGCCAGCTCGCGAGGTACTTGGCCTGCTCGGGGGTGAGCGTGTCGATCTTGACGCCCATCGTTTCGAGCTTGAGCTTGGCGATGCCGGCGTCGATATCCTCCGGAACGTCGTAGACGCCCGGCTTGAGGTCCTTGCAGTTCTCGACCATGTACTCAGCGGCCAGCGCCTGGTTGGCGAAGCTCATGTCCATGACGTTGGCCGGATGGCCTTCGGCGCACGACAGGTTCACGAGGCGACCGTCGGCGAGCAGGTAGATGTGACGGCCGTCGGCCATCGTGAACTCCTCGACCAGCGGGCGAACCTCGCGCTCGGAGACTGACATCTCGCGCAGCGTGGGGATGTTGATCTCGGCGTTGAAGTGGCCCGAGTTGCAGATGATTGCGCCGTCCTTCATCGCAGCGAACGAGTCGCCGTCGATGACGTTGAGGTCACCGGTGACGGTCACCCAGACATCAGCGACCTTGGCGGCCTCGACTGCCGGCATGACACGATAGCCGTCCATGACAGCCTCGAGCGCCTTGAGCGGATCGATCTCCAGCACGATGACGTTGGAGCCCATACCCGCAGCACGCATGGCGATTCCGCGACCGCACCAGCCGTAGCCCGACACGACCAGAGTGCGGCCGGCGAGCAGGCGGTTCGTGGCGCGGATGATGCCGTCCAGAGTGGACTGGCCCGTGCCGTAGCGGTTGTCGAAGAGGTGCTTGGTCTTGGCCTCGTTGACCGCCATGATCGGGTACTTGAGCATGCCGTCAGCGGCCATCGCCGCAAGTCGGATGACACCGGTGGTGGTCTCTTCCGTGCCGCCGATGATGTACTCGAGCATCTCGGGCTGCTCGGCATGAATGCGTCCCACGACGTCGGCGCCGTCATCCATCGTCATCTGCGGCTTGTGCGCGATGGCGGAGTCGATGTGCGAGTAGTAGGTCTCGGTGTCCTCGCCCTTGATGGCGTAGGTGCGGATGCCGTACTCGGCGACGAGCGCAGCGGCCACATCGTCTTGCGTCGAGAGCGGATTGCTCGCGCACAGCACGATGTCGGCGCCGCCGGCCTTGAGCGTGCGCATCAGGTTCGCGGTCTCGGTGGTGACGTGCAGACACGCGCTGATGCGGATGCCGTCGAGCGGCTTCTCGGCCTCGAAACGCTCGCGAATGGTGGCGAGCACCGGCATGTCGGCGTCGGCCCATTCGATGCGCGCCTTACCGGCAGCTGCGAGGGCCAGGTCCTTGACGTGATGATCCATGGTGGAGGCTCCTTACGAGTCGTTCAAGCAGGGGCGCGGGATGCGCTCGCCTGCGTTACGGCAACCGCGCAAGTATAGCAAGTGCAAGCGACTGCATACGAAGCGCGGCGGCCTTGCCGGCCTCGAGGACCTCCTGGTGATCGAGGCCCACCCCGGCCGCCACGTTCGTGACCAGCGACATGCCGAGAACCCGCATCCCAAGGGCGCGTGCCGCGATGACCTCCGGCACCGTCGACATACCCACGATGTCGGCGCCGATCGCGCGCAGATAGGCTACTTCCGCCGGTGTCTCGTACGCGGGGCCGAGCAGACCGGCGTAGCGGCCTTGAGGCACGAGCGGCATGCCGGACTCGGCTGCGGCGATGAGCGCGATCTCGCGCAGCTCGGGGTCGTATGCGTCTCGCATCGGCACGAACGGTGTGCCGCCCTGCGGCCCGGGCCAGCCGACTAGCGGGCTGTCGCCGGTGAGGTTGATGTGATCGCTGATGAGCACCACGTCGCCCACCCGAAGTGACGGCGAGATCCCGCCGGCGGCGTTGGTGACGATGAGCGTCTTCGCGCCGATGGCATGCGCAAGCCGGACCGGGTAGGCGACATCGCGCGCCGAGAAGCCCTGATAGCGGTGTACGCGCCCCTGGAACACCGCAGCGCGCACCCCTGCCAATGTGCCGAGCACAAGCTGCCCGGCGTGCCCCACGACGTGATGCTCGGGCGTGGGGAACCCATCGATATCGGCGTACGGCACGACGTGCGGATCCTCAACGACGTCGGCCAGGCCCGCCAGACCCGAGCCGAGGATCATTGCGACGTCGACGGGCTCTATCTCGGCCAGTGCCGCGGGTACGGGCACGACGAAATCGTCAGTCATGGGAACTCCTCCCGAATGGGTGTGCGATTGAGTTGGATTATGCCCCAGCGGGGCGTGCGCGACGCCTACTGCCTCGTGAAGACGAGCGTGCCCATCGGCACCTGCGGGAACAGCTTGAGCACGTCGCGGTTGTACATGCGAATGCAGCCGTGGCTCGCCTTGGTTCCGATCACCCACTCTTGGTTCGTTCCGTGGATTCCGTAAGCGGTGAACGAGTAGTGCCCGCCGCGCTGACGAAACAGCCGCATCTTGCGCGGCCCGTACACGCTTCCCGGGCTCGTGTGGTACTTCGCGAGGATCTTCCAGGTGGCCGGGGCAGGGGTCTCCATGCCAGCCCGCCCGATGGCGATCGGATACGCCTTCACGAGCCGGTTGTCCTTGACCCAGTACAACTTGAAGTCCGACTTATCGATCACGATGCACGTAGCCGCTGGGTATCGGAGACGCTTGACCGTGCGTCCCGATGCCGTGTCTCGCCCGTCGGGATTCTCGGCGACGACCTCGACTCTGGCCGATGAACCCGACATCGGGATCGCAGTGAAGTTGAACCGCTGCCACGGTGCGAGTGTCGCGCCCGCGACCCGCTTGCCGTCGACCTTGATCGAGATGCTCGTGGTATTTCCGCCCACCCAGCCGGTGACCCTGAAGCGCTTGGCGACGTAGCGGCCCGGCGCATCGCTCGCAAGCCACGGGCGCGCGGCGTCTCCCCGCAGCTCACGGACCTGGGCTTCGTCGATCGAACCACCACCGAATACGTAAGCCTGCGAAAGCGCCCCCGAGTTCGCAGCAAGCAGCGACCACGTTGGCCGCGCGACACGCGCCTTACCACTGAACAGCATCACGCCACCCTGCGAACCGACGAGTCCGGCCCCCACGGCCGCATGACCCTGAACCGCGGCCACGCCGACCGTCGCGATGCTGCTGTAACCGAGGGACGTGGACTTGGAGCCCACGATGGCCGCCGTCGAACTCAGGTTGGCCCCACCCCATCGCTCGCTCGCGTGAAGCTGGCCGTACGCCCCCGAGCTGATCGATCGGGTCCCGCCGATGACCACCACTCTCGGGAAGCCGGCGGCCGAGAGAGCGCTTGAGGTCGCAAGCGGGACTGTGCGCGAACCGGTCACGAGAAGCGGTATGCCGGTGTGCCGTGAGATCGCAGAGGCGACTATCGCATCCCACACCAGCTCGGGATTGTCCCCCGTGTTCGCGACCAGCGCGACCGCAGGGATGCTACGAGAAGTCGCAGCCGCCACTTCGCGCGTGCGACCGGCTACGGCCGCGGCGAGCGAGGATCTCGTGACTGTCTTCCATGGCTGCTCGACAGTCGCCGTGCTTGCCGCGGACTGAACCTGCGCGAGGCTGGCGGCGCGAATCGTCGAGGAGGAACCGACGACGTGAACGGTGAGGCCGGGGTTGACCGAGGCGATCTGCTGCAGCGCCACGCGCGTGGCCGCCGGCACACTCGTGGACTTCACGAGCAGTAGCGGCGCGTCGTAGGCCCAACACAGGCTCTGCGCAATCGCAGCGTCGGCGAGCGCGGCGGGTTCGCCGGATGCGACGACGACGTGCTCGACGCCGGCCCAACCGGGATACTGCCGCGCCCCGACGAGCACAGCCGAGTCGAACACGTCCGCACCCACGATTCGCTCGGTTGGGACTGCCACCTGCTGCACGCCGCCCGGCCAAGCGCCCAGCGCGGCGGGAGCCGATGAGAGCGCGAGCGCGAAACCAAGCACGATCAAGAAGACGAGGCGAGAATCGCGCCGGCTCACAGGCGGCTCCTTACGGACGGCAGCGAGGTACTTCGCCCTAGTATAGGCAATGACCTGCGATTTCGTCAGTGACGCTACGCTACTGAGTGATCACTGTCGCAGCAGGTACTTTGCTGACGTCCCAGTCCTTGCCAACGACGACGAGTATCTGCCCCGTGTAGGAGTACATGCCTCGGCTCTGCACGATTGTCGTGCCGGGTGGCAGATACTGCGAGACGAGCGTCGCGGCGGCCTTGTCGGTCTTGTAGATGATGAGCGTCTTCTTGTAGACGTTCTGACCGGCGTTGCCCACGTCCTTGATCTTGAAGTCCTTGGCCTTCAGGATGCTCGCCGCCTGATTCGCGACCCCTGAGATGCCCGATCCGTTGCGAACGGTCACGGTCACGTCGGCTGGTTTCTTGGCGACAGTCGCGGCCTTCTTGACCTTCGGCTTGACGAACGGCTCACCATTCTTGATGGCGGTGATGGCCTTCTTCAGATACGCCTCATCGGTCCACACGAACGGCGAACGCCACGTGCCCTTCACCGTAGTGGCGTACAGATTCTTGCTGCCGGCGCCCTTGAGCGCCTGCGCAAGCCGGATCATGTCGACGAGCGTCATGTCGGTGGAGATGTACGGCGCCACGGCGGACACGACGCTCGGCAGCTTGGCGATGTTGTCGATCTTGGCGACCTGATCGGCGAGGGCCTTGAAGAACAACTGCTGGTTGCGCATGCGGGCGAAGTCCTGATCGGCGAACTGGTGCCGCGCACGCACGAACGTCAGCGCGTGGGGACCGTCGAGCAGCTGGTAGCCCTTGTCGATATGAGATGCCTTGTCGCCCTTCGTGGCGTCGGCTTCGGTGTCGTTGATGGCGACCGGGACGTTGACCCACACGCCGCCAAGCGCATCGACCGCCTTGGTGAAGCCCTGGAAGTTGGCCTCAAGGTAGTGATTGATCTTGAGTCCGGTGAGCCGCTCAGTCGCCTTGATGGCGCCCTCGGGTCCGCCGTAAGCGTGCGCGGCATTGATCTTCTGACCACCGTAACCGGGGATCTCGACGCGTGTGTCACGCGGAATCGAGAGCAGCCAGACCTTCTGCTCCTTGGGATCGACGTGCGCGACGATCATGGAGTCGGTGCGATAGGCCGTGTCGCCCTTGCGGTAGTCGGCACCCAGGATCAGCAGGTTGAACGGCTCCATGGGCTTAGCCTCGGTGAGTACCGTGTCGAGCTGCTGCTTGTTGACGACGGTCGTCTGCATCGTGCGTTCGAGGTGCTTCGCATAGGCGAACACGCCGACCGCGCCGAGTAGGAGCAACACCAGTGCGCCGGCGAACACGCCGACCGCAATCTTCTTCGCTCTTGAACGGCGCCTGTCACGCTCAACGCGCAGACGGGCCGGTGCAGACTCGAGCGACCCGCGACGACGCGACTTCGGGTCCGACAGGCGGTATGTCTCGGCGTCAGCGTGCATTCCGTCGGCGGTCGACGACTCGCCCGGCGTGCGCCTGCGCTCGGCAGGAACGCGCCGCGCGTCGGGACGCTCGCGCCGGGGACGCTCCCCGCCGCTGCCAAGAGTCCTTCTCTGAGAGTGCTTGCCCATACCGTCCTGCCGTGCCTTCCTGCGTGCGTGCCGCGATTTCCAACGAATCCGGGGTTGTGCCCGATGGAGCAGAATACCCCAGCCGCGCGTGTTTCGTGAACTCCGTGAACGATCCGACGCTCAGATCAGCCGTCCAACCGCCTTGAAGGCGGCGCCCATTGTCGCCCGCCAGACCCTGTTGGCACACCGTCCGTGACCGACCCGTTACACACCGAGCCGCAGCGCAATGCGACGGTTACTCGGCGTCCGGCAGAGCGACGGCAGCCTCGGGGACGTCTCCGTCGATACCCAGCCCCGCCCCGATGAACGCCCCCGAGCCGATCGTCACGCCCGCCGCGAGTGTCGAGTTTCGCTCGATCGTCACATTGCGGCCTACCGAGGCCCCCTCGCCGATGACGCAGTCCTCGCCGACAACCGAGCCGTCGCCGAGGCGGACGCCGTTGCCGAGCCGAGCTGACGACGCCACGACCACGTTCGCTCCGAGGATACAGCGCTCGCCGAGCACCGCGGGGGCAACCGTCGACGCACCCGCCGAGTCACGCAAGCCGGTGACCGGCCGACGGCCCACGATCGCACCATCGCCGATGACGGACCCGGCGCCGATGGCTGCCCCGTCGTGCACCGTGACGTGATCGCCGATCAGCACGTTGTCCCCAATGCCGGCTGCATAGCGGACGTGCAGGAACGAACCCGTGATCACGTGTGCACCGATCACTACCTCGGCATCGATGATCGTGAAGGGCGCAGGCTTGTAGTTCTCGCCGACGACCGCCGTGGGATGAACGTATGCCGCCATCAGAGACGCACCACCTTGTCGCTCGCAAACGCCTTCAAGGCGTTGCGTGTGTCCAGAACGAGCGGAGCGGCCTCTACAACGAGGTCGTAGTCCACTCCGGTGTGGTCGGTGACGATGAGCACCGCATCGGCGTGAGCGACTTCCTGTGCGGAGAGTCTGACCGACGGCACCGAGGTGCCGTCGACGTCGAATCGCTCCACGAACGGATCGTGGTAGACGACGTTGGCCTGTCGCGCACGGAGCAAGGATGCGATCTTGATCGCGGGTGACTCGCGCATGTCGTCGATGTTTGCCTTGTACGCGACTCCGAGTACGAGGACTCGCGATCCGGCAAGCGACTTGTGATGATCGTTGAGAGCGTTCATGAGCCGCTGCACCACGTAGTACGGCATCGCCTCGTTGGTCTTGCCCGCAAGCTCGATGAACTCGGTGTGCATGTCGAACTCGCGGGCCTTCCAGGAGAGATAGAACGGATCGATGGGGATGCAATGCCCGCCGAGTCCGGGGCCTGGCTGGAACGGCATGAAGCCGAACGGCTTTGTCTTTGCCGCATCGACGACCTCCCAGATGTTGATCCCCATGCGCTCGGAGACCTGGAGAAGCTCGTTCATCAGCGCGATGTTGACGCAGCGGAAGATGTTCTCCAGCAACTTGGTCATCTCGGCCGCGCGAGTGGAGGAGACCGGCACCACTGTGTCGATGAAGCGCGAGTAGAACGCCACGGCGTGCTCTGTGCAGCGCGGCGTCACGCCTCCCACAATCTTGGGCGTGTTGCGCGTTTGATACGTGGGGTTGCCGGGGTCGACGCGCTCCGGCGAGAACGCGAGCGACAGCCCCTTGCCGACCTTCAGGCCACTCGTCTCGAGGATCGGCTGAACGATCTCCTCTGTCGTGCCCGGGTAGGTCGTGGACTCAAGCGTCACCAGCATGCCCTCACGCAGGTACGGCGCGATCGCGGCAGAGGCCGCCTCGATATGGGAGGTGTCCGGCTCCTTCATATCGTCAAGCGGCGTAGGGACGCAGATGACCACGGCATCGCATTCGGCGGCACGCGAGAAGTCACACGTCGCCTCCAGCAGGTGCTCGCCGACGAGCCGTGTCACGTCCTCGGCAGGGACGTCGGGGATGTAGCTGCGACCGGAGTTGATCTCGGCGGACTTCTCCGATGAGACTTCAAAGCCGATGACTCGGTGGCCCGACCGGGCCATCTCGACGGCCAGGGGTAGACCGACGTAGCCAAGGCCGACGACACCGAACACGGCGCTACCGTCTCCAAGACGTTCAACGAGTCCCATGTGTGAATCCAATCGGATTGAGACGAACTGATTGACGAGTCAGTGCCACGAGTGAACCGCTACCAGGCATCGGCACAGCCGCCGACGAATTTGCGCTATTTTATCGCGAACATGAGCTCGCCTGAGCAGACGACCTCCCCATCGACCGTCGCCTTCGCCTCACCGAAACCGATCGGTCCACGGGTCTTGGTGATCGCACACGACAGCGTAAGCGTGTCCCCGGGAACGACCTGGCGCTTGAAGCGCACCTTGTCGATGCCGGCGAAGAACGCGAGCTTGCCCTGGTTCTCGGGCAACGCGAGCAAAGCGACGGCACCCACCTGCGCGAGTGCTTCGACGATGAGCACCCCGGGCATCACGGCGTACTCCGGGAAGTGACCCGGCACCCAGAACGCGTCCTCGGTGACATCGAGCTCGCCGATCGCGCTGACACCAGGCACGTGCTCGAGCACGCGGTCGACGAGCAGGAATGGATGGCGGTGCGGGATGATTGCCTCAATGGCGGCTCGGTCGAGCATGTGAGTCCCCTCTCGTACGCTGGTTCAGCTGCATGCGGCTTCCGACGGCACCCGCTCTATGTCGGCGCCGAGCGCAGCAAGCTTCTCTACGAAGCGCTCGTAGCCACGCTCGATGTGGTAGACGTCGTCGATTCGGGTCTCGCCATCCGCAACGAGCGCCGCTATCGCGAGCGCGGCACCTCCACGCAGGTCGGTACAGCGCACGGGGGCGCCTGAGAGCTGCGGTATGCCGCGCACGAGTGCGTGATGGCTCTCGATGCGGATGTCCGCACCCATCCGGCCTATCTCATCGGCGAACATGAAGCGGTTCTCGAAGACGTTCTCGGTGATGATGCTATTGCCGTCGGCGATTGCCATGAGCGCCATGAACTGTGCCTGCATGTCGGTCGGGAAGCCCGGATACGGCAGCGTCTGGATGTCGATGGCCCGGGCCGGCTGGTGCCGCTCGATCGTGACGCCGTCGGAGTGGAGATGCACGACGCACCCCGCCGCCTGTAGCTTGACGAGCACCAGGTCGAGATGCGCGGGATCGAATCCGCGCACGGTGATGGGTCCGCCGACCAGCGCCCCGGCGACGACGAAGGTGCCGGCCTCGATGCGATCGCCCACGACTCGATGCTCGACGGGGTGCAGCGACGCGACACCCTCGACCGACAGCGAGGACGACCCACCGCCCGAGATGCGCGCGCCCATCCCATTGAGGAAGTTCACAAGGTCGACGATCTCGGGTTCTCGGGCCGCGTTCTCGATCGTTGTCGTACCGCTGGCGACGACCGCCGCCATGAGCAGATTCTCGGTCGCGCCCACACTCGGGAAGTCGAGCGTGACGTTGGCCGCGTGCAGGCCATCATCCGGGGCGATCGCGTCGATGTAGCCGTGTCCCATACGGATCTCGACGCCGAGCTCGGCAAGGCCGCTGATGTGCATGTCGATCTTGCGGGAGCCGATGTTGCAGCCGCCGGGCATCGCGACGCGCGCTGCACCATGCCGCGCGACAAGCGGGCCGAGAACCGCGATGGATGCCCTCATGCGGGCGACCATCTCGTACGGCGCCTCGAAGCTGGTCAGCTCGGTGGCGTCCACGGTCAGCGAGTGGTCCGAGCGCTCGACCACCGCCCCCAACCCGGCGAGCACCTGCGACATCACCTCGACGTCTGCGATATCGGGCACGTTGGTGATACGCGACACGCCTGGGGCAAGTAGCGACGCGGCCATGAGTTTGAGGGCGGAGTTCTTAGCGCCTTCGACCCGGACTTCACCGGAAAGGGGCCGTCCGCCACGGACGATGATGGATTCCATGCGTGGAAGCATACCGTACCGACCCCCCTTGCCTCGACCGACGTTCCTGAACCATGACGAACCGGCCACCGCAAACGTCGGGGGCGGACCCGCGTTGTCGCGAGCCCGCCCCCGGAAGTGCACTCGTAGTGCGACTAGCGCTTACCGCCTCGCTTCTCGACGGCCTTGAGCTGAATCTCATGCCAGCTCAGGTCGCGGATCATCTCGGCGCGCTCGTCCGCGGCGTCCTCGGGCAGCTCGGCGAGGCGTGCCTCGATGAGCTCCTTGGACTCCTTGGACCGTGAGGAGTCGATCTGCGACACGGAGACTGCGGCGTCCGCGAGGATGATGACCTTGTCCTCGTGAACCTGCAGGTAGCCGCCGGAGATCGAGAAGAACTCCCAGTCAGCAGCGCTGTCACCGAACCGCAGCCGCACCTCGCCGGGGGCGAGCGTGGTCACGATCGGGGTGTGCAGCGGCAGGATACCGACCTCGCCCGCGGGCGTGGAGGCAACCACCATCTGCACCTCGTTGGTGTAGAGGATGCTCTCGGGTGTGACTATCTCGCAAAGGAGCGTGCGTGCCATGGTTGCTCCTTACGCCTCCGCCAGGGCGGTGGCCTTCTCGAGCGCTTCCTCGATACCGCCGACATATCGGAACGCCTGCTCGGGCAGGTGGTCGAGCTCGCCCGAAGCGATCATGTCGAAGCCGCGGATGGTGTCCTCGAGCTTCACGTACTTGCCGGCCATGCCGGTGAACTGCTCGGCGACGAAGAACGGCTGCGAGAGGAACTGCTGCATCTTGCGGGCACGCGAGACGGTCAGCTTGTCCTCCTCGGAGAGCTCGTCCATGCCGAGGATGGCGATGATGTCCTGGAGGTCCTTGTTGCGCTGTAGAACGCGCTGGACTTCACGGGCCACACGGTAGTGCTCCTCACCGACGACGGCCGGGTCGAGTGCGCGGGAGGTGGACTCGAGCGGGTCGACAGCGGGGTAGATACCCATCTCGGAGATGCCACGCGAGAGAACCGTGGTGGCGTCGAGGTGGGTGAACGCCGTTGCAGGCGCCGGGTCGGTGATGTCGTCGGCCGGGACGTAGATGGCCTGGACCGACGTGATCGAACCGGTCTTGGTCGACGTGATGCGCTCCTGCAGGTCGCCCATCTCGGTGGCCAGCGTGGGCTGGTAGCCCGCCGCCGACGGCATACGGCCGAGAAGTGCGGAGACCTCAGAGCCCGCCTGGGTGAAGCGGAAGATGTTGTCGACGAAGAGCAGAACGTCCTGACCCTGGTCGCGGAAGTACTCGCAGGCGGTCAGGCCGGCGAGACCGACGCGCAGACGCGCTCCGGGAGGCTCGTTCATCTGACCGTAGACGAGAACGGTCTTCTCGATGACGCCCGACTCCTTCATCTCGTTCCAGAGGTCGGTGCCCTCACGGGTGCGCTCCCCCACGCCGGTGAACACGGAGGTACCACCGTGCGCCATAGCGAGGTTGTTGATGAGCTCCATGATGATGACGGTCTTGCCGACGCCTGCGCCGCCGAAGAGGCCGGTCTTACCACCCTTGATGTAGGGCTCGAGCAGGTCGACGACCTTGATGCCGGTCTCGAAGATCTCGGTCTTGGACTCGAGCTCCTCGTAGGCCGGCGCCTTGCGGTGGATCGGATAGGTCTGCTTGACCTCGACAGTCTCGCCGTCGATGCACTTGCCGGTCACCGACCAGATGTGGCCCAGGGTCTCAGGGCCGACGGGCATCTGCATGGGAGCGCCGGTGTCGACGACCTCCATGCCACGCGTGACGCCGTCGGTGGAGTCCATGGCGACCGCGCGGACCACGCCGCCTTCGAGGTGCTGCTCGGCCTCGAGCAGGAGATGGATCTCGCCCATCTCCGTCGTGCCGTCGATCGTCAGCGCGTTGTAGATCGCGGGCATGCTGTCCGCCGGAAACTCGACGTCGATGACCGGGCCCACGACGCGGATGATGCGTCCAACGTTCATAGCGGAATCCTTCTCTGTAGCTGCCATCTAACCCTGGTCCTCCTGCGCTGCTGCGCCACCGACGATCTCAGCGATCTCGGTGGAAATCGCGTCCTGACGCGCACGGTTGTAGCTGCGGGTCAGGGTCGTGATCATGTCGGAGGCGTTGTCAGTCGCGGACTTCATTGCCGTACGGCGCGCACCCTGCTCGGCCGCGGCCGACTCGAGCATGGAGCGGTAGATCAGCGCCTCGACGTAGGTCGGAAGCAGGTTGGAGAGCACCTCGGAGCTCGAAGGCTCGAAGAGGTACTCGAGGTTGCGACCACTCGCCTCGACATCGGCCTCGGCCTGCTCGAGCATCGTGCGCTCGATGGGGAGAAGCTGGTGCGTCTCGGGAACCTGGTCGGCGACGTTCTTGAAGCGGTTGAAGAGCACGTAGACGGCATCGATGGCGCCGGCTTCGTACTCGCGCATGACGTGCGCCGCGACCGAGCGCGCGTCCGCATAGGTGGGCTTGTCGGAACTGCCAACCAGCGAAACGGCGGGCTCGACACCGCGATAGCGGAAGTAGCTCAGGAGCTTCTTGCCTGCGGTGATGAACTCGACCTCGATGCCCTGCTCGGCAAAGTCGGCCAGCGTAGTCTCGGTCATGCGGATGATGTTGCTGTTGAACGCTCCGGCGAAACCCCTGTCGGAGACGATCGAGATGATGCAGACGCGGCGACGCTCATCGCGGACCTCGAGCAGCGGGTGCTTGATGTCGCCGACGTAGCGGACGACGTTGCCGAGCACCTCGGCCATCGCCAGAGCGTACGGCCGCGCGTTCTCGATGCGGTTCTGCGCCTTCTTCAGCTTGGCAGTAGCGACCATTTCCATGGTGCGCGTGATCTGCCGCGTCGATTGGACGCTGCCGATGCGGTTCTTGATGTCGCGCAGAGTCGCCATCAGCTACCCCTACTCGCCCGAGTCCGAAGACTTCGAGACAACCGCGGAGGTGTCTTCGCGGTCAGCCATGAAGATGCCCTTGTACTCGGCGAGCATCTCCTTGAGCTTGGCCTCGGTCTCGTCGGTGATCTTGCCTTCATCGACGATGGAGTTGACGACCGCGGCGTAGGAGCCGTTGGCGTACTCGATGAATCCGTCACGGAACGGCTGGACGTCGGCGACTTCGATGTCGTCGAGGAAGCCCTTGGTTCCCGCGAAGACCGCGAGCACCTGGTTCTGGACGGGCATCGGAACGAGGCGGCCCTGCTTGAGGAGCTCGACCATGCGAGCACCACGGTTGAGCTGCGCCTGCGTGGCTTTGTCCAGATCCGAGCCGAACTGCGCGAACGCTTCCAGCGAGCGGAAGGACGCGAGGTCGAGACGGAGGGTACCGGCGACCTGCTTCATGGCCTTGATCTGCGCGTCTCCGCCGACTCGCGACACCGAGATGCCGACGTTGATGGCGGGGCGAACGCCCTTGAAGAACAGGTCGCTCTGCAAGAAGATCTGGCCGTCGGTGATGGAGATGACGTTGGTCGGGATGTAGGCCGACACGTCACCGGCCTGCGTCTCGATGACCGGCAGAGCGGTCATGGACCCGGCGCCGAGCTCGTCGTTCATCTTGACAGCGCGCTCGAGCAGGCGGCTGTGCAGGTAGAAGACGTCACCCGGGTAAGCCTCACGTCCGGGAGGACGACGAAGCGTCAGCGACATCTGGCGGTAGGCGACGGCCTGCTTGGAGAGGTCGTCGTAGACGCACAGGGTCGCGCGACCCGGGTTGTCCTTGTTGGCCGGCTTGCCATCGGCACCCGTGTACATGAAGTACTCGGCGATAGCGGCACCGGACATCGGAGCGAGGTACTGAAGAGGTGCGGAGTCCGAGGCGGTGGCGGACACGATGATCGTGTACTCCATGGCGCCGTGGGCCTGCAGCATCTCGACGACGCCTGCGACCGTGGAGGCCTTCTGGCCGATAGCCACGTACACGCAGATGACGCCCTTGCCCTTCTGGTTGATGATCGCGTCGATGGCGACGGCGGTCTTGCCCGTCTGGCGGTCGCCGATGATCAGCTCACGCTGACCACGACCGATGGGAACCATCGAGTCGACGGCCATGATGCCCGTCTGCATCGGCTCGTGAACGTGCTGACGCTCGACGACACCGACAGCCTTGTGCTCGACGTTGCGGAAACCGTCGGCCTTGATCGGACCCTTACCATCGAGCGGATTGCCGAGCGGACCCACGATACGGCCGAGGAAAGCCTCGCCCGCAGGGATCTGCACGATCTTGCCGGTCGTCTTGACCGAGTCGTTCTCCTTGACCTTGATGTAGTCGCCGAGAAGAACGGCGCCGACTTCGCGCTCGTCGAGGTTCAGAGCCATGCCCATGATGATGGCACCGTCTGAGCACTCGAACTCGAGCAGTTCGCCGGCCATCGCGCCACGAAGTCCCTCGACGCGAGCGATACCGTCGCCAACCTGCGCAACGGTGCCGACCTCACGAGATTCGACGCTCGTGCTGATTGCGTCCAGCTGTGACCGCAGGACCGCATCGATGTTACTGGCGGTGATCTCCGCCATTTATGCTTCACCTCCAGAGTGTGCGGTCGAGAGCACCCCACGGGCATTCTCGAGCTGTGACGCGATGCTCGCGTCGATACGCTGCCCGTGTGTGCTGAAGACGATGCCCCCGATGATGGACGGATCGACCTTCTCGCGAAGGACGACATCCTTGCCCATATCGGCGGCAAGCTTCTTTGTGATGGACTCACGGAGTGACTCGGTGAGTTCAACGGCCGTCGTGACATTGACGGCGATGACGCCACGCCTCTCCTCGGCAACGCGGCCGTACTCCTCGACCACGCCCGAGAGCAGGTCGAAGTTGCCGCGCTCGGCGAGCACAGCAAGCGTGCTCACGAGCGCCGGGTTGAGACCAGCGAACACCTCGGTCGCGGCCTTGGCGCGCGAGGCGCCGGTGGAGGCCGCATCGTCGCGCAAGGAGTCACGCAGCGGAGCGCTGCTGCGAACCACCCGCTGCACCGCTTCCATCTGAGAGAACACCTCGTCGACGGCGTTGTCGGCTACCGCAGCGTCGAAGAGCACGCTGGCGTAGGTGACAACGATCTGCTTCGCGAGTGCCCTGCTAGTTCGCATTAAGGCTGCCCGCCTCGCCTACGTACTTCTCGATGACCTTGATGTGGTCTTCCTTTGAGAGCTCGGCACCGATGAGCTTGCCGGCCACGGCCACGGAGAGATCCGCGACCGAGCGCTGAAGCTCGGCGATGGCGGCACGCTTCTCGCCCTCGATGGCCTCACGGGCCTTCGCGAGCATCTCGTCGTACTCGCTCTGAGCCTTGGCGTACGCCTCGGAACGAGTCGACTCGGCAGCCTGCTTGGCCTGCTGCAGAATCGTGCCGGCCTCCTTGCGAGCCTCGGCCATCGTCTGCTTGTACTCCTCGAGCAACCGCTCCGCCTCGACCTTGGCGTTCTCGGCGCGCTCCAGCGACTCGCGGATGTTATCCGCGCGCTGATCGAGCATCTGCGAGATCGCCGGCCAGGCGAACTTGGCCAGCACGAAGAACACGATCGCGAACGATATAAGCGCGGGGATGAGCTCCGCTAGGTTCGGGATGATCGCTTTCACGGCACTACCTCCAGTGCACGAAGGGAGCGTGCCGGATTAGAGCTTGCCCTGAACCATGATGCCGAGGACGAAGCCGAGCAGCGCAAGCGCCTCGACGAAGGCCGCGGACAGGATGAAGACGGTGAAGATGCGGCCGGCCATCTCAGGCTGACGCGCGGTCGACTCGGCAGCCTTGCCACCGACCATACCGATGGTCAGAGCCGGCGCAGTGACGGCAAGACCGTAAAGCAGACCGAAACCGATGAAGTTCACGATTCCTCCTTGTTGTCGGGCCCGGACCCTTCTTGGTCCGAACTCCAGTAGCCAACTATCCCGACGCCGGCATCGGTGCCGACGGTCGTTCCGAACCTAGTGCTCGTGCGCCGCAGCGCCGATGTAGACCGCGCTCAAGATGGTGAAGACGTACGCCTGAACGAAGGCCACGAGGACCTCCAGCGCGTACAACGCCGTCATGAGCATGAGCCACCCGATCGCCGGAAGTGCGCCAAGTGCGGCTCCGCCGATGTTGTGCCCCGTCTGGATCGCCTCGATGAGCGGCTCGGTGAAGAGCGCGGTCAGGATGGCGAAGATCCCAAGGATGATGTGGCCGGCGTACATGTTCGCAAAGAGACGAACGGCCAGCGTGAAGATGCGAAGGAACGCCGAGAAGACCTCGATGAACCACACGATGAGGTTGATCGGGAACGGCACGCCCTTCGGTGAGAAGCTCTTGATGTAGCCCCATGCGCCCTGGTTCTTGAAGCCGACCGCGTTGAAGAAGATGAAGACGGTGGTCGACAGCGCGACGGTGACGCCCATCGTGCCGGTACCCGGCTTAGCGCCCGGGATGAGGCCGAGGATGTTGTTCATGAGGATGAAGAAGAAGATCGTCGCCAGGAACGGGAAGTACTTCGTCCCGTCGTGACCGATCATCGCGACCGCGATGTCGTCGCGCACGAACTGCGCGAGCGCCTCGACTGCGTTGGAGAGCTTGTTCTTGGGAACGAGAGCGAGCTTCTTGACGGCGATGAAGAGCACCACCGAGAGCATCACTATCGAAATGAGCAGGAAGAAGATGTAGTTCGTCATCACGAACTCGGTAGCCCCGTAGGGGTGACCGTTGACGTTCTGGGTCCCGAGGAAGTGGAGAAGCTCCTCGACAGCCGCCGGGAGGTGGCTGAGCGGACCGCCGCCACCCTCGACCGCGTGCCCTGCCGCTTCGGCGGCCCCTGCTACCGCGTGCCCCGTGGCATCGACCGCGGCGCCTGCTGCATGTCCTGCCGCCTCTGCTGTGCCCTCCACGCTATCTCCTCGTCTCGTCGTTCGACGTCGGTCCGGCAATCGTTTCGCCGGGCTTCAACAGCTTCAGAGCCGTAATCGTGGCGAACACGCCGAGCGTGACCACGAATCCCACAACCACAGAGGGTCCGAACCACATGAACCCCTCTGACGTAACGAGCCGGTATCCCATCATCAGGCCCAGACTCACGACCAGGCCACCGAACACCACGACCATGATCACGAGCGTGCCCATGTCAGCGTTCTGAGCAGTGAGTAGTCGGGAAACCCAGAACAGCGGTGCCACGAGACCGACGCCGAGGATGAGTCCTAGCAGGACAGCGAGTCCCGGTGTCGAAAGCAGTTCCCGTAGGGCCGTCAAAGTCCTGGTGACCTGTCCTTACCCTCAGTACCCCTTGCGCCTCGCGAGCGGGGCGACTCCGTGCGTGCCGGCTCACAGAGCAGGCACATAGTACCCGAACCCCCCTGCCGGAACAACCTTCGTTCAGGTTCGATTTCGCTGACGCTTGCTGCGAGGCCTCTGGGCAGGCAAAACGTCTTCCTCCTCGACGTGATGCACAGCCTCGAACAAGCCGAGCCAGTACGCCATGACCCCTGTGACGGCGAACAGCGACACGAACGCAATCCACTTCACAGGCCCCTGCGACCATCTCACCGTGTAGCCGCCGAACGCGAGCGCGATACACCACGCGTAGATGATCAGCACCGTCTGCGTCTGAGTGAAACCACGCCCGAGCAGCCGATGATGGATGTGGCCGCGGTCGGCCTCCTGGATCGGCTTGCCCTGCAGCGCGCGCCGAATAATCGCAGATGCCGTGTCAAAGATGGGCACGCCGACGATGAACAGCGGGACGGCCAGGGCGATCGCAGCGGTCGACTTCATGACGCCCATGAGCGAGATCGTCGATAGGGCGAAGCCCAAGAACAGCGCACCCGAATCGCCCATGATGATCGACGCCGGGTGGAAGTTGTAGCGCAGGAACGCAACGCACGCCCCGATGAGAGCGGCGGCGAGCACTGCCGCATCGAATCGATTGCCCTGCGCGGCGAGCACGAGCAGCGTCACCGCCGCGATCGCCGAGACTCCCGCCGCTAATCCATCCAAGCCGTCAATGAGGTTGATGACGTTGGTGAACGCCACGATGTAGACCAGCGTGATGGGAATCGAGAGCAAGCCGAGCTGAACGAGACCGCCTCCCATCGGATTACCGATGTACTCGATGCGAAGCCCTGAGGCCACCACAACCCCGGCGGCGAGCAGTTCGCCCGCAAGCTTCCACCCCGGTGAGAGGGGTCGGAAGTCGTCGAGCAGCCCCGTGAGGAAGATCAGGATGAGGCCGATTATCACGCCGAGCGCGCGTGTCCTCGACGTCCCGGCGTCGAGTAACGTCGCACTCCAGCCGAAGAAGCGCTCGCCCGCGGCCTCCGTGGCGATGGCAGCCATCACGCCCGCGAATATGGCGATGCCTCCCAGGCGAACGACAGGCCTCGTATGCACGTCGCGGTGTCCGGGGTGGTGAACGTAGTCGGCCGCGAGCGCGAATCGACGCACGATCGGGGTCACAAGGAAGGTCACGACAGCCCCGACGAGTGCGATGACGAGGTAGTGCTCGACGCTCACGAAGAAGCGCCGCCATCCGCCTCGGGTGCGGGGACGAACCTGCGCGGAACGAGACCGGCCTCGGCCAGCAACTCCTCCGACAGCGGATCCGGGTACGGGTCGCGGAACACGATGTCCACGACGCCGGAGTTGAGCAGTATCTTGGCGCAGAGCACGCACGGTTGGTGGGTGCAGTACGCGGTCGCGCCGTCCATGGCTATCCCGTGCTTCGCAGCCTGGATCACCGCATTCTGCTCGGCGTGGATTCCCCGGCACAACTCGTGATGGCTGCCCGAGGGTATGTTGCGCCGCTCGCGCAGGCAGCCGACCGCTTCACAGTGGGCAAGCCCCTGCGGGACTCCGTTGTAGCCGGTGGCGAGGATGCGCTTGTCCTTGACGAGAACGGCCCCCGTCGCGCGACGCAGGCACGTCGACCGACCGGAGACCTGCTCGGCGATTGCCATGAAGTACTCGTCCCAGGACGGACGCGGCATGTGACCCTCCCCCTGCGCGTAAGCGCTACTTGGTGCCGAAGATCCGGTCGCCAGCGTCGCCGAGGCCCGGGACGATGTAGCCGTGGTCGTTCAAGTGCGAGTCGATGGCGCAGGTGTAGATCGTCACGTCGTCACAGTGCTTGACCACCTCTTCGATGCCCTCGGGCGCGGCGATCAGCACGAGCAGATCGATGTGCTTGGCGCCCTTCTCACGGAGCAGTTCGATGGCCGCCGCCGCCGAGCCACCCGTTGCGAGCATCGGATCGACGATGAGGACGTCGCGCTCGGCGATGTCATCCGGCAGTTTGCAGTAGTACTCGACCGGCTTGAGCGTCTCGGGGTCGCGATAGAGGCCGACGTGCCCGACTCGGGCAGCGGGGATGAGCTCGAGGATGCCGTCGACCATTCCCAGCCCGGCTCGCAGGATCGGGATGACCGCGACCTTCTTGCCGGCCAAGACGTAGGAGACCGTCTCGGTGATCGGTGTCGTGACGGTGGTCTCGGCGAGCTGGAAGCGTCGAGTCGCCTCGTACGCCTCGAGCATCGCAAGCTCCTTGACGAGCTCACGGAACTGCTTTGAACCCGTCGAGGTCGACCGCAGGATCGTGAGCTTGTGCTGCACGAGCGGATGGTCGACCACGTGGACATTGGGATAGGCGCTTGCGGCGGGCATGTGGGCTCCTCGTACCGTTGCGGACGGACTCTAGAGTTCGGGATAGAGCGGATGCTTGGCGAGCAGTTCGGAAACCTCGGCCCGGATCCGGTCCAGCGCCGCAGCGTCGTCACGGCTGAAGACCGTCTCGGCCACGAGGCGACCGACCTCGGCAGCCTCGTCCTGGGTGAATCCGCGCGTCGTCATCGCGGGCGAACCGACGCGGATGCCGCTCGTGACGAACGGGCTCTCGGGGTCGTTGGGGATGGCGTTCTTGTTGGTGGTGATCCCGACCTCTTCGAGCAGTATCTGAGCGTCCTTGCCGGTGATGCCGGCCGGCCGCAGGTCCACGAGCACCAGATGGTTGTCGGTTCCGCCGGAGACCAAGCGCAGGCCACGGGCGACCATCGCCTCCCCCATCACGCGGGCGTTGGCGACGACGTTGTCGATGTAGGTGGTGAACTCCGGTCGCATGGCCTCGCCGAACGCAACCGCCTTGCCCGCGATCGCGTGCTCGAGCGGGCCGCCCTGCAGGCCCGGGAAGACCGCCTTGTCCAGCGCAGACGCCCACTCCTCGGTACACAGAACGAAGCCGGAACGCGGACCGCGCAGCGTCTTGTGCGATGTCGAGGTCACGAAGTCGGCGTGCGGCACCGGTGACGGGTGCGCACCGGTCGCGACCAGTCCTGCGATGTGCGCCATGTCGACGACGAAGACGGCGCCGACCGCCTTGGCGACCGCCGAGAAGCGGGCGAAGTCGATGACGCGCGGGTACGCACTGGCACCGGCGATGATCATGCGCGGCTTGTGCTCGTGCGCGAGGCGCTCCATCTCGTCGTAGTCGATCGTCTCGGTCTCCATGTCGAGGCCGTACGGGACCACGTTGAACCACTTACCCGAGAAGTTGACGGTCGAGCCATGGGTGAGGTGCCCGCCCATGGCGAGGTTCATGCCCATGACCGTGTCACCGGGGTTGCAGACCGCGTAGTAGACGGCCATGTTCGCCTGTGCGCCGGCGTGTGGCTGGACGTTGACGTGGTCGGCGCCGAACAGCGCCTTCGCACGGTCGCGGGCGATGTTCTCGACGACGTCGACCTGCTCGCAACCACCGTAGTAGCGCTTGCCGGGCAAGCCCTCGGCGTACTTGTTCGTCAGCACTGTGCCGGCGGCCTCGAGCACGGCAGGCGACACGAAGTTCTCGGAGGCGATGAGCTCGATGGTGCTGCGCTGACGCGCGAGTTCCGCATCGATGGCGGCGGCCACCTCGGGGTCTTGGGCGGGGATGTACGTTAGAGCCATGCGCCGGGTTCCTTCCCTATCTGCGCCTCACGCCGGCGAGCGCGAGACGACCATGTCCAAAGCGATGCACCTCGCGGCGCGTGATTCCGATGTCGTCAGCCGCGCTCCGTGCGTTCTACGGCCGTGATCTTGCCTACTCTGTCCGCGTGGCGCCCCGCCGCAAACGGCGTGGCCAAGAACGCGTCGACGATCTCCTCGTTGATCTGAAGCGGCACGAATCGCGCCGAGACCGTCACCACGTTCGCGTTGTTGTGCTCACGCGCCAGTTTCGCGAACTCAGGGTCCGTGACGTTGGCCGCGCGCACACCACGCACCTTGTTCGCCGCGATCGACATTCCGATGCCGGTGCCGCACACAAGCACCCCGAACTCTGCGTCACCGGACGCGACAATCCGAGATGCGGCGATAGCGAAGTCGGGATAGTCGACCGAATCGTCGGCGTTAGCGGTTCCGACGTCGACGACGTCGTGCCCCTCACCCTCGAGATGCGCCTTGATGCGCTCCTTCTGGTCGAATCCGGCGTGATCACTGCCGATGACGACGCGCATTGAGAGCCTCTCTGTCGGGACGGGTGTCGGGGAGGTGATTGTACCGCAACCGCCGGAGCGTAAGCGTTGAATTGAAGCGCCACCTCGGGCGCTCGAACGCCCGGCCATTCGGTGACCGGGCGTTCGGTGGAAGCATCTCGCGTGGAGCAGTCTACGCAGACGCCGTCGCCATGATCTCGTCGGTGGCGATGGCACCCTCTCGCAGTACGACCGGCTCGGCGCCCGTGCACATCACGACGGTGGATGCCTGCTGATGCTCTGTCTCGCCACAGTCGAGCGAAAGGTCGGCGGCCTGCACGATGCGGTTCTCGACCTCGGCGAACGAGCCGGGAGGCGTGTTCCCGTGCGTGTTGGCGCTCGTCGCGATGATCGGGCCACCGGCGGCCTGGATGAGCTCGATGATGACCTCGTGATTGGGTGAGCGGAGTGCGACCGTACCATCCGGAGCGCGGAAGTCCTTGCCGACGCGGTCTGAGGCGGTGACCACGAGGGACAGCGGGCCGGGCCAGTAGGCGTGGGCGAGCTTGTGCGCGTACTCGGGGATGTCGATGCCGTACGTGTCGAGCGCGTCCTCGTTCTCGACGAGCCAGGGCAGAGGCATGTCGAGCGGACGGACCTTGACCTCGAAGATCTCCTGCGCACCGAACTTGGAATCGGCAAGCGCGCCGATGCCGTACACCGTCTCCGTGGGGAAGACGACGAGCCCGCCGTCACGGAGTACCGTGGCGGCGAGATTTATCACTTCTGCGTTGGGGTTCTCCGAATCGATGTGGTAGGTCTTGGACATCTGAACCGCCTCCTAATTCACCCTGCCCTGGAAGGACTCAGGTGGTTTCGGGTGCTGTCGCGACAACGATTCTGTCGCGCCCCGCGAGATCCGAAACAACCCTGACTTGTTGATACCACTCTTCGGCCTCGACCGCAGCACTCCGAGCCATTCTTTCGTCTAATTCCACACTGAGAATCCCGCCGGGGCGCAGCCACTGCCGCGCGTCGACGAGCAATCGACGGTAGACGACCAGGCCGTCGGCGCCTCCGTCGAGCGCAAGATGCGGCTCGAAACCTGCGACTTCGGTCGGCAGTTCGGGCACGTCGGCCGTGGGGATGTAGGGCGGGTTGCTCACGATGACATCGAGACGGCCCCGCAGCTCAGACGCCAATCCGCCGAGCAGATCGCACTCGACCACGTCGATGCGGTCGGCCAGCGAGAGGCGCTCGGCGTTGGCGGTTGCGACCTCGACGGCTATCGGCGAGATGTCGGTGGCGATGACTCGCGCACCAGGGCGCTCCTGTGCGATGGCGAGCGCGATGCAGCCCGAACCGGTGCACACGTCTGCGATGAGGGCCTCGCCTCGCGCAGCGAGTGCAACATCCACAGCAGGCAGAACCTCGTCGACGAGTACCTCGGTCTCGGGCCGCGGTATCAGTACACCCGGACGCACCTTGACGACGATGTGGCGAAACGCGACCTCGCCGGTCACATACTGCAGCGGCTCGCCAGCGGCGCGCCGACGTACGCCCTCGCGCAGAAGCGAGCGCTCAGGCTCGGTCAGCGGGCGGTCGTGATGCGCGTAGATCTCGACGCGCGAGAGGCCCGTCGCAGCGGAGAGCAGCCACTCGGCACTGCGGCGCGGGTGTTCATCGGCCTTCTCGGTGAGGTAGGCACTCGTCCAGTCGAGCGCCGCCTTGACGGTCCAGACCTGCTCGGCGGGCGACATTCGCGTCGTCTCGCTGCGGCTAGACCGCGGCCGCGAGGCGCTCGGCGCGGTCGGCGGCGACCAGCCCCTCGACGAGCGCGTCGATCTCGCCCGACATCAAGCCCGGGATGTTGTGCACGGTCAGGCCGATGCGGTGATCGGTGACGCGATCCTGTGGGTAGTTGTAGGTGCGGATCTTCTCGGAGCGGTCGCCCGAGCCGATCTGACTGCGACGCTCGGCTCCCAGCTCGGCCTGCTGACGCTCGATCTCAGCTTCGTAGATACGGGCGCGAAGTACTCGCATAGCCGCCTCCTTGTTCTGGAGCTGCGACTTCTGATTCTGCGATTGCACGACCGTGCCTGTGGGCAGGTGCGTGATACGAACCGCCGAGTCGGTGGTGTTGACGGACTGCCCGCCGGGACCGGATGCGCGGTACACGTCGATGCGCAGATCGGACATCTTGACCTCTACCTCGACGTCCTCGACCTCGGGAAGCACGGCCACCGTCGCGGTCGACGTGTGGATACGGCCCTGCGATTCGGTGGCGGGCACGCGCTGCACGCGGTGAACGCCGGACTCGAACTTCATCTTCGAGTAGACCTTGTCGCCCTTGACCCGGAATGACACTTCCTTGAAGCCGCCGGACTCCGACTCGTTGGAGTCGATCTCCTCGACCTTCCACTTCTGAAGGTCGGCGTAGCGGGTGTACATGCGATACAGATCGCCAGCGAAAATGGCGGCCTCGTCACCACCGGCGCCTGCGCGGATCTCGACGATGATGTCTTTGTCGTCGTTGGGGTCGCTCGGGAGCAGCATCACCTTGAGCTCATCCTCGAGAACAGGAAGCTTCGTCTCGAGGTCCTTGATCTCCTCGGCGGCGAACTCCTTCATCTCGTGATCGGACTCGGTGCGAAGGACTTCCCTGGCTTCGTCGAGCTGATTGGCGGCAGACAGGTACTCCCGAGCCTTCTCGGCGAGCTGAGACTGCGCACTCTGCGCCTTCGCCAGGCGTGCGTACTCCTTCTGGTCGCCGAGAACGGCAGGGTCGCCGAGCTTGGCGGTCAGATCGTCGAACGCTGTGAGTATCTTCTGGAGCTTCTCGCGCATGAAACGGACTTCCTTCGGTCTGGGTCGAATCGCGGCGCAATCGTAGCACGCGACGTACGTTCAATCGGACTCGCCGAGACGCGCTAGAGGATCTCCGGCAGCACTTCGATCATCGCCTCCGCGGCCTCTTCGGACAGCTCCTCGCCGACCTCGCTCGAGGTCTCAAGTGCTTCCTCTTCACCCCGCTCGTCGTCGATCGGCTCGCCGGCGGCGCGACGCCGCTCGAGCTCTTCACGCGCGATGATCGGCGCCATCGCGGCGACGGCGACCTCGATCATGCCGTCATCCGGCTCACGGGTGGTCATGCGCTGCATCTGCATGCCGGGCCACAGAAGCACCTTCACGAACGGGTTCTCGGAGTGACTGCCCGCCCACTTCACGGTGACTTCGTAGGCGATTCCGGCAACGAGCGGCATGAGCAGCAGCCGGGCGAGGATGGCGATCACGAGCTGACCCATGCGGCTGTCGAAGCCCAGGCCGAGCGCGATCGCCTTCACCGGCACGATGGAGAACACGATGATGGCGATGACCATGACCATGAGCAGGAACGACGTTCCGCAGCGCACGTGCAACGTGCCGTAACGCTGAATGAGGTCGGTCTCGAGGGGCAGGTCGTGCTCGTAGGCGTGGATCGTTTTGTGCTCGGCTCCGTGATACGCGAACACCCGCTGGATGTCTGACATGCGTCCGATGCCCCAGATGTAGGCGAAGAACGCGACGACGCGCAGCACCCCGTCGACGATGTTCCACAGGAACGGCTTGGTCGACTGGTCGACCATGAAGTTGGTGACGACCGCCGGGAGCACGATGAAGAACAGGATGGCCATTCCCACACCGATGAGCATGGTGATGCTGATCTCTTTGGCCGTGAGCTTCTCTTCCTCGGTCTCGCCCATGAGACCCGCCGAGACCTCGAATGCCTTGAGCGCGAGCGCGAGCGTCTCGACCATCGCCACCACGCCACGAACGATCGGCCAACGCATCCAGTCGGCTTTGTCCTTGCCGGAGGCCAGGTCGTGCTCTTCGGAGTGAATCTCGCCAGCGGGTGTGCGCACGGCGACGGCCCAGTTGTATCGGCCGCGCATCATGATGCCCTCGATGACGGCCTGCCCACCGATGTGCGTGTGGCGTATCGGGCCGTCGAGCTGCGGCGTGCTTGCGGAATCAGTCACGTTTGGGTGCTTTCGGGTAGGGGTCGCCACACGTCATCGTTCCTTCGCGGCATGGGCCACGACGGCACGAGGCTCCCGCGTCCATGAAGATGTAGGGCGCGGTCGGCTCGATAAGTTCGAGCATGGCAAGAGCAAGGTCCCGGATCTCCCACTGCGCACGCTTGCAGCAGCGCACGTCGAAGAAGTGGAGGAGTTCTCGGATGTTCATGGTGATGACGATCTTGGTCTCCATGGCGTTGGGAAGCAGATAGCGAGCATCCTCAGGGGCCACGCCGGATTCGATGAGCGCTCGATACGCCTCGAACGCGGCCGCGTTGGCCGCCTTGAACCGCTTGTGGGCTTCGGGCTCGGCCGCGATCGCCGGCGGGCAGACGAAGTGCGGCTCCTCGGTGTAGGAGACGTAGCGCTGCGACTGCTGGTTGTAGCTCGCAAGGCGGTGCCGCACCAGCTGATGCGTCAGCGCTCGGGACACGCCATCGACCGCGAACGAGTAGCTCGCATGCTCGAGCGCCGAGGTGTGGCCACTCGTGATGATGATCTTGAGCACCTTGCGGACAGCTTCATCGGTCATCGTCTCGAGCAGCTGAGCAGCGCCGACGGGCGCATAGCACAGCCGCGCGGCGGCCGCGACGGAGCGCTCGGGGTCTGGCGTATGGGAGAGCAGGCGGACGTCCACGAGGCGCTCGTCCTTTCAGTGGATACTCGGCCCGGAATCGGCCACTGCGTATTCTAGCGCGATTCCCGAAGCGGTCTGCATGCAGAGAGGCGGCCCCTCAGCGGAGCCGCCTCTCGTGACGTTCGTGTGCGTGTGCGAACCTACTCGGCGGCCTCTTCGGCGGCAGGCTCGACAGCAGCCGGCTCCTCGACCGTCTCGGCTACAGCCTCGACGACGACCTCGGCGACAGCAGCCTCAGCGGCGGCGGCCTCTGCGGCAGCCTCAGCCTCGAACTTGTCGGCGCGGGTCTCGAAGCGAGCAGCCTTCTCAGCCTTGACGGCCTCCTTGGCCTCGCGCTCGGCCTTCGCGGCGTAGGCGGCCTCTTCGGCGGCCTTCTGACGAGCGGCCTTGTCGGCGGCCTCGCGCTCGAGAGCGGCGGCGGCGGCGTTACCGAACTTGTCGGCGAAGCGCTGCACGCGTCCACCGGTGTCGACGAACTTCTGCTTGCCCGTGTAGAACGGGTGGCACTCGGAGCACAGTTCGACGTGCAGCTCCGGCTTGGTCGAGTGAGTCATGAACGTGTTACCGCACGAGCAGTGGACCTTGCACTCCACGTACTCCGGATGGATTCCCTGCTTCATTACAAGACACCTCCGATAGCGGCTTGGTTTCCGACCAAGCCTGAGGACAGCCCGCGTAGTGTAGCACCGCCCGGAGCCGTGGGCAACGAGAATCTTGGGTGATCGTGCGCGTTAGACCTCGATGCCGTTCTTGCCCTGTGCCTGCTTGGCCATCCGCACCAGAAACTCCTGATTGCTCGTGGTCTGCTTGAGGCCCTTGATGAGCATGTCCATCGCCCGCTCGGCGCTGTCGATGCCGTGAAGGATGCGACGGACGCCCCACACGAACGGCGCCTCGGCAGGATCGAGCAGCAGCTCTTCCTTGCGGGTGCCCGACGTGATGACGTCGATGGCCGGGAAGATGCGGCGGTCTGCAAGACCGCGATCGAGGCGGAGCTCCATGTTGCCGGTGCCCTTGAACTCCTCGAAGATGACCTCGTCCATCTTGGATCCGGTATCGACGAGCGCGGTCGCGAGGATGGTGAGTGAGCCACCGAACTCGATGTTGCGCGCCGCGCCGAAGAACTTCTTGGGCGGGTAGAGCGCCTGCGAGTCGACACCACCGGACAGGATTCGGCCGCTCGCCGGGGTGGCGAGGTTGTACGCACGCGCGAGACGCGTGATCGAGTCGAGCAGAATGACGACGTCGTTGCCGCTCTCGACGAGGCGCTTCGCGCGCTCCATCACGAGCTCGGCGACGGCGATGTGCTGCTCGGAGGGCATGTCGAACGTCGAGCTCACGACTTCGCCGTGGATCGAACGCTCCATGTCCGTTACTTCCTCAGGCCGCTCGTCGACGAGCAGGCACATGAGGTGGACTTCAGGATTGTTGGCGCTGATTGCTGCGGCGATATCCTTCAGGACGGTCGTCTTGCCGGCCTTCGGCGGCGAGACGATGAGCCCGCGCTGACCTTTGCCGATGGGAGCGACCATGTCGATGGTTCGCGCCGTCATGAACTCCTTGCCGTGCTCCATACGGAGTCGCTCATCCGGGTACACCGGCGTGAGGTCGGCGAACTTCTTGCGGCCCTTCGCAGTGAGCGGGTCAAGGTCGTTGACCGCATCAAGGCGCTGCAGCGCCGGATACTTCTCGTTGTCCTTGGGCGGGCGCACCTGACCCTTGATGAGGTCGCCTCGGCGAAGCTCGTTGCGACGAACGGCCGACATCGAAACATAGACGTCGTGATCGCCGGGCAGGTAGCCACTGGTGCGGACGAAACCATACCCTTCGGGCAACACGTCGAGGATGCCGCTGATCTCGATGAAGCCCTCGGACTTGACCTTCGCTTCAAGGACCGCATCGATGAGCTGGTCCTTCTTCTTGAGATCCTTGATGTCGATGCCCAGTTCAGTGGCCATCGTCTTGAGGTCGGCTACCTTCAGCGCCTCAAGGTCTTCGCGCTTGATCGACGGCTTGGGGGCCTCCTGGCCACCACCGGGCTGTCCGCCGCCTCTGCGGCCGCGCTTACGGGGACGAGCACTCATGCGTTCTTCACTTTCTCCCAGTCGGCGAGGAACGATTCCAGGCCGCGGTCGGTGAGCGGATGCTTCACCAGGTTCTTGAGTACCGAGAACGGCACAGTCGCGATGTCCGCGCCCATGAGTGCCGCCTGTGTAACGTGGTTTGCCGAGCGGATCGAGGCTGCGATGACCTCGACGTCGTGACCGAAGTCGTAGTTGTTCAGCGCAACGACCACGTCGTTGAGCTGGGCGATGCCATCCTCGGAGATGTCATCGAAGCGGCCGACGAACGGCGAGACGTAGCTGGCGCCCGAGCGGGCGGCGAGAATCGCCTGCGGGACGGTGAAGCACAGCGTCATGTTCACCTTGATGCCGCGATCCGAAAGGGTCTTGGTCGCAGCGAGGCCCTCGGGCATCGTGGGGACCTTGACGATGAGGTTGGGAGCGATCGCAGCGAGCTCCTCGCCCTCTCGGACGATCTCATCGCGGGTCAGGCCGACGCTCTCGCCGCTGACCGGACCATCGCAGATGTCACAGATGCGCTTGAGGTGCGCGTGGAAGTCGGCGAGCTTGCCGCCGGTACGAGCGTAGAGCGTGGGGTTGGTGGTAACGCCTGCCAGCACGCCCCAGCTAGCAGCCTCTTCGATCTCGGCGATGTCCGCCGTGTCCAGAAAGAACTTCAAGGTTCATCTCTCCTCGTGAGTAAGGGCACACTCCGCCCACAGAGTCCTGCGGTAGGGCTGTGACGGAAGTGAAAGGAGTGTGGCGAGAAACGCCAGATGTGGACACTATACCAGAGTCACCACGCTCGGGTGCAAGCGGTCGACCCTACTTGGCAAGTGCGGGACTCTGGCGTTGGGTCGCGGCCGATCCGAGCGCACCGATGGGGCCTAGCTGCTCGGAGATGCCGGTTAGCGTGTTGAGCAGGTCCTCGATCTCGCTCGCGCCGTACGTGACCGTATCGTAGTCGCCTTCGATGCCACCGAGCTTCGCTGCCGCATCGAGCGCGTCGCGATAGGTCCCGATCTCGTCGACCAGCCCGAGCTTGAGCGCCTCGTCCCCGTTCCACGCCCATCCCGTGGCGAGAACTTCGACCTTCGAGCGCTCCAGGCCGCGCCCCTCGGCGACGATGTCGATGAACTGCTCGTAGACCTGGTTGACCGAACCTTGGATGAGCGCCTTCTCTTCTTTCGTCAGCGGCCGATAGGGGCTGCCGGTGTCCTTGTTCTTGCCTGCGGTAACGACCGTGAAGTCGACGCCTACCTTGTCGAGCAGACCCGAGACGTTGGGGATCTCCGTGATGACGCCGATGCTCCCTACCGCCGAGCCCGGCAGCGCGAAGATTCGCTTGGCCTGCGAGGAGATCATGTAGGCACCCGACGCTCCCACGTCTCCGATCGAGACCACGACGGGCTTGGGACATTCCTTCACGTACGTTGCGATCTCCTCGCTTGCGGCGACGGTGCCACCGGGCGAATCGACGCGCAGCACGATCGCTTTGACGTTGTCATCGTCCTCGGCCTTCTCGATCTGCTCGAGGAAGTACTCCGGCGTGATGTAGCCTGCGGCCCCGCCACCTGCGATCACGCTGTCGATCGGAATGACGGCTACGGTTTCGCCCGTGGTGAGCTTTGTGTCCGAGGTGCCCCCGAAATACACGATCGACCATACGCAGCTACCGAGAATCATCGCCACGATGGCCAGCACGACAAGCGCCCATATCCAGCCGTGGCGCTTGCGCTCCGGCTGCGGCTGCGGCATGTACGGCGCCGCGTACGCGGGCGCGTACTGCGGTGCGGCCTGCTCGTATGCGGGCCGTGCAGGGGGCTGCTGGTATTCGGGCTGCTGCGGTGCGGTGGGGTCGGACATCTGGTCCTCCGTAGGAGTGGCGCGGGTCAGAGCAGTCGGGCTCCCGCCCGGTCGATTCTCAGTGCAGCGGGCGCGCGACGCGAACCGAGTGCGCGAACGCCATCGGCAGCGCGCTCAGCGACTTCCACGGCAAGCGCATGCGCCGCCTCGTCGGTGTCGCCCGCCACGAGGCCGATCATCGTGGGGCCGGCCCCGGAGAGCGCGACGCCGGCGGCGCCCGCTTCACGCAGGATGTCATGCACCTGCTTCAGATCGGCAACCGCCGACGCGCGGTACGGCTCGTGGAGGCGATCCGCTAGCGCAGCGCCGAGGAGCTCGGGCCGACCGGTCGCGATCGAAGCCGCGAGCAGGCCAGCGTGCGCGACATTGAACGCCGCATCGGCGTGCGGCACAGCCTCGGGCAGCATCGCGCGCGCGGTCTTGGTGGACAGCTCACCGTTCGCGACCACGACCACCGTCGCCAACCCGCGCGCCGGCTGGAAGCGCGCTGTGCGGACCGAGCCCGCTGCGTCGTTCCAGCACACGGTGAATCCGCCCCGTAGCGCAGCGGCGACATTATCGGGATGGCCCTCGATCGATGCCGCGAGTTCGAGCCGCGCCGTCTCGCCGAGGTCTTCGCCCAGCAGTTGCTCGGCGAGCAGAATGCCGCCGACGATCGCCGAGGACGACGAACCGAGCCCGTTGCCGAGAGGGATATTGTTCACGCATCCGATGTGCGCGCGAAGGCCCGGCCGCCCGAGCGCCTCGAACGCACGCGCCATCGCGCTCGCGACGCGGTTGCCCGCGTCGGTGCGCAGGTGGCCCGCCCCCTCGCCTTCGACCTGCACGCTCCACTCGTCGGCCAGCTCAGCCTCGAAGCGGTTGTGCAGATCGAGCGCGAGTCCGAAGCTGTCGAAGCCCGGACCGAGGTTGGCGCTGGTCGCGGGAACCAGTACAGCAGCGCCCACGCTACAGGTCCTCGACGCGGATGACCGACGCGATTGAGTCGACGACGTCGAGCGCCTCGATCTCGGCGAGCGCCGCGCGAACGTCGGCCTCACGCGCGAGGTGTGTGACGTAGACGATCTGCGCGACGCCACCCTCGGCACGCTTCTGGATGACTGAGCCGATCGACACGTCGTGCTGGCCGAAGACGGTCGCAACGGCTGCGAGCACGCCGGACTTATCGGCAACGTTGAGACGCACGTAGTACTCGGTCGACAGGTGCGCCATGTCGCGCACGGGGAGCTCCTCGGTGCAGGTGCAGCCGACGATGGGCGCGCATCCGGCCTGGATGCGGCGTGCGACCTCGACGAGATCGCCGACGACGGCACTCGCGGCAGGTAGCGAGCCGGCGCCTTCGCCGAAGAACATCGTCTCCCCCACCGCGTCGCCCACGACGTAGATGGCGTTGTACACGCCGTTGACGCTCGCGAGCGGATGGGAGTCACGGATCATGGTGGGGTGCACACGGACGTCGATGCCATCGTCCATACGGCGCGCGACGGCGAGGAGCTTGATCGCGTAGCCCATCTCCCGCGCGTACGCGATGTCCTCGGGCGCAAGAGACCGGATGCCCTCGACGGGGACCTGCCCGATGACGACCCGGCTGTTGAACGCGATGGACGCGAGGATAGCGATCTTTGCCGCGGCGTCGTGACCGTCGACGTCGGCCGTGGGATCGGCCTCGGCGAAGCCCTTGGCCTGCGCCTCGGCAAGCGCCGTGGCGTAGTCGAGGTCGTTCTCGGCCATGCGGGTGAGCATGTAGTTGGTGGTGCCGTTCACGATACCCATGACGGCGGTGATCTCGTTGCCGGTGAGCGAGTGCTTGAGCGGGCCGATGATGGGGATGCCGCCGCCAACGCTCGCTTCGAAGGCGATGTCGACGCCGTTCTTCTCGGCGGCCTCCATGACCTCCTCGCCCGAGCTGGCCATGAGCGCCTTATTGGCGGTCACGACGCTCTTGCCCGAGCCAAGCGCGGTCAGAACCACGTCGCGCGCGACCCCGGTACCGCCGATCAGCTCGATGACGACGTCGAGCGACGGGTCGTCGATGAGCGCGAACGCATCGGTGGTGCAGGCGGCCGGGTCGAGACCCAGCTCGGCGAAGCGTGACGTCTCGCGATCAGCGAAACGGGCGAGCTCGATATCGACGCCTGCTCGGCGGGTGAAGTCCGCACGGTGACGCTTGAGGATCTCGATGACGCCCGAGCCGACGGTGCCAAGGCCGATGAGGCCGACGCGAATGGTGCGCATGTGATGTCCCTCCGAAATGGTGTTGCCGCACACCGGCGTGCAGCGTCCCCCATTGTAGCCGAGGTTCTGACGCTCGCATGAGAGAAGCCTCAGCGCACCCTCACGCCTGCCTCACGGCGGTGCCCGATGCTTCTGGGCGAGGGGAACCGTGCCACGTGGCCCGCGTTCCCGACCCGCACACGACGGAGGTACCCGGTGAAGAGACGAATCGGAATCGTGATCGTGGCAGCTGTCGCGCTCGTTGCGGCACTTGCCGGCACAGCACAGGCCTACCCGAGCAAGACCTCGGCGTGCACCGGCTGTCACGCATCGACCACGAGCACGACCGTGACCGCGGTCCAGACCGCGAACAACGGAACGACCGCGACCTACTCGGTGACCGTGGGCGGCTCAGGCACCCTGAACGGTTGGACGGTCCTGAATGGCTCCACGATGGTCGCCAACGGCTCGTCGGCGACGGGCACGTTCCAGGTGCCCGTAGGCTCGACCTACACGGTATGGGGCGTGAGCAAGACGGCCGCGAGCATGGCGGGCGCCAAGTCGATCAGCATCAGCCCGACGGCACCCATCGTCACGCCGCCGCCAAGCGTCGACCCGACGGTCACCCCGCCGAGCGTCAATCCGACCGGCACCATCACTGCGACCAGCACGGTGACCATGCGCATAAAGCTGACGAATGCGCGCAAGTCGCTCGTGACGCTCACGAGCACGACCACCGGCGTGAAGGTTATCGGCAAGGTGGGACGAGTGCGCGACGGTCGCGCGACTGTGACCTTCGCTAACGTCGCAAACGGCGACTACAAGCTCACGGCCAAGACACGCGGGCACAGGAGCAAGACGCTTGGCATGTACACGGTGCTTAACGGCACGATCGCGCGCACGGTTGTGATCGAGGCCCACGACGACGACCACGAGACCGACGGGCGCGACTAGCCCGGACCGACCCACGGTGAATGGAGTGACGCGTGAAGAGAATGATCACAACGATTGGCCTGATTGCTGTCTTGGTGATGGGAGTCGTCGGCTTCGCTGCAACGGCGTCCGCGTTCCCTGCCAAGAAGAAGGCGTGTAGCAGTTGTCATGGCACGAGCAAGACAGTGAAGATCACGCTCACCCGATCCGCGTCGACCACCACCACGGTCACGTACAAGATCAAGGTGACCGGCGGCAAGGGTCAGGCGGGCTGGGCGGTCTTCAAGGGCGCTGCAAATGTGAAGCGCCGCACCGCCTCGACCGGCTCGTTCACGCTCACGAAGGGCACCGCGTACAAGATATGGGCGGTGCGGGCGAGTAGCGGGGCGAAGCTGAAGAACTTCACCCCCAAGTAGCACCACATCGTTGCTCGAACGAAGAAGCCCCGTCACCGTCGATTCGGTGGCGGGGCTTCGCGGTTTCCGTGGTGGCCCGCGGTGACGGTGCCGAGCGCTACCCGACTTCGCACTTCATGAGGTCGTCGTAGCTCTCGCGCCTCACCACCCAGCGCCACCCGCCGTCCTTCACGAAGACGACGCCCGGGGCGGACCTGCTTGTTGTAGTTGCTGCTCATCGACTGGCAGTAGGCGCCGGTCGCGCACACCACGAGCGTATCGCCGACCTCGGGGCACTGCAGCGGCGCGTCGTTGACGACGATGTCGCCGCTCTCGCAGTGCTTGCCGGCCACCGTCGCAACCATCTCACGGGGCTCATCGGCCTTGTTGGCGATGAACGCCTCGTAGTGCGCGTCATACAGCGACGTGCGGATGTTGTCGGACATGCCGCCGTCGACCGCGACGTAGGTGCGGATGTTCGGGATCTCTTTGATGGAGCCCACGGTGTAGAGCGTCACGCCGGCGTTGGCCACGATGCTGCGGCCCGGCTCGACCGCCATCGCCGGCACCGTGAGGCCGTGCTTCTCGCACTCCTCCTTGATGCCATCGACGACGACCTTGCCGTAGTCCTTGATGGTGGAGGGCTCATCGGGAAGACCGTAGGCGATACCGAGTCCACCGCCCGTATCGAGCATACGGACCTCGAAGCCCGTCTCGGCCTTGATCTCGGCGATGAACTCGACGATGACCTCGATGGCTTTGGAGAAGCTATGCAGCGCGAAGATCTGGCTGCCGATGTGCATGTGCAGACCGTCGAAGTCGATGCCGGGCAGCTCGATGGCGCGCTTGACCGCCTTCATGGCGAGGCCCTGATTGCGACCGAAGCCGAACTTCGAGTCCTCGGCGCCGGTCATGATGAAGTCGTGCGTGTCCGCCTCGACGCCCGGGGTGACCCGCAGCAGGATCTTCTGCGAGACGCCGCGCTCGGCTGCGAGCGCGCTGAGGCGATCCATCTCCTCGAAGCTGTCGACGACGATGCGTCCTACGCCGGCGTCGAGACACTCGGCGAGCTCGAGCGGGGTCTTGTTGTTGCCGTGCACGTAGATGCGCTCCATCGGGAAGCCCGCGCGACGCGCGAAGGCGAGCTCTCCCCCGCTCGAGACGTCGAGGCAGCAGTCCTCCTCGGCGACGAGCTTGACCATCGCAAGCGACATGAACGCCTTGCCGGCGTAGACGACGTCGACATCTTTCCAGTGGAAACGCGTCCACTGCACGTAGTCGCGCAGCTGCTGGCGGATCGTCGCCTCATCCATGACGTAGACGGCGGTCCCGACCTCACGGGCGAGCTCGACGGTGTCGACGCCGCCGATCCACAGGTGGCCGTCCTTGACCTCGGCGGTGATCGGCAGAACCGATGCGAGGTCGGCGGCGGTCTTCATATCGGCTACCGCAGGCGGGCGCGGTGCGGATGGCTTTCCCATCGTGTTCTCCCAAGCTCGTGATGTGTCCTCGCATGGTACCGATAGTGTCGTTGGCGTGCTATGCTCCCGAGAGGCACTACCGAGCGGCACTACCACCGAGGGAGAAACGCATGGGCAAGGTGAACGTCTCACTCCCCGACGGGCTCCTCGCAGCCGTCGATGCTCTGGCGCACGAATTCAACCGCTCACGAAGTGGCATCGTCGCCGAGGCGACCGAGCGCTACGTGGCCGAAGCGCACGCCCAGCGCGCTGCACGTGAGCGAGAGACACGCGTTCGCACAGCGATGGCCTCCGCCCGAGAGATCGCGAAGAAGGTGCCCCCCGGGCCGCCTGTTGAGGAGATCATCCGCCGCGATCGAGATACGGATCGCGGTCGCCTTCAACGGCCGGAGGACTTCACGTGATCGGCGCGGCGCAGTGCATCGTCGTCGACGCATCCATCGGCGTGAAGTGGTTCCTCGCCGAGCACGAGCACAACGTCGAACATGCGCTCCGGCTGCTCGAGTTGAACGGGGCCGGACAGATCATGCTGCACGCTCCCTCGCACATGCGCCTCGAGATCATGAACGCCCTGGTCTCCCGTAGAGCGCCAACGCCTGAGATTCTCACTGCGGCGCACGACCTGGAAGCGTTCGCGGTGGAGTGGCACGACATTGACGAGGCCCTGTCATTCGAGGCCGTGGCTCTCGCAAGTAGCCATTCGCTCACCGTCTACGACGCAGCGTATCTGGCACTCGCCCATCGGCTCGACGCCGGACTGGTGACCGCAGACCGCGCCCTCGCGCACGCTGCAGCCGACCGGCTCGTGCAGATCGTCGACTTCAAGCCGGACGCCTAACAGCGTCGCTGAGCGTAGCCGTACCCTACATCCGCTCGGGGGCGCTCACGCCGAGCAACCCGAGCACGGTCTCAAGCGTGTTGCGCAGTGCATCGATCGCGTACAGACGCGCGGCTGTGAGCTCGGCGTCGTCGGTCATGACGCGGCACAGCGTGTAGAACTGGTGGAACGCCGCTGCGAGGTCCTCGGCATAGTGCGTGAGGCGATGCGGCGCCAGGTCGCGCGCTGCGCCCTCGACGATCTCTGCGAACTCCGAGAGCTTGCGCATGAGTGAGAGCTCCGCTTCCTCGGTGAGCAGCGACAGATCCGCGTCTCCGCGCACGAACTCAGCCGCGAGCGCGGCGATGGTCGCGTGGCGCTCGGCGATCTCGTCGCCGGCGGCCTTGCGCAGGATCGAGCAGATGCGCGCGTGCGCGTACTGCACGTAGAAGACCGGGTTATCGGCGGACTGGGTGCGCGCAAGCTCGATATCGAAGTCGACCTGCTGGTCGGTGGAACGGCGCAGGAACCAGTAGCGCGCAGCGTCGGCCCCGACCTCCTCGAGCAGCTCCTCAAACGTCACCATCTCGCCGGTGCGCTTGCTCATGCGGACGGCCTCGCCGTTGCGGTACAAGTTCACGAGCTGGCCGATGACCACGTCGAGCTGGCCGTCGTGTCCCAGCGCCGAGCACGCCGCCTTCATCCGAACGACGTAGCCGTGGTGATCCGCACCCCAGATGTTGATGACACGGTCGAAGCCGCGGTCGAACTTGTTCTTGTGATACGCGATGTCTGCGGCGAAGTACGTGTAGTCGCCATCCGCCTTCACGAGCACGCGGTCCTTGTCGTCACCGAAGTCCGTGGAACGGAACCACACGGCACCCTCGTGGTCATAGATGTAGCCGGCGGTACGCAGCGCGCCGATCGCGCGAACGATCGCGGTATCTCCGCCGGCGCCCGTCTCGTGCAGCGTGCGCTCCGAGAACCACACGTCGAAGTCGACGCCCATGCCGTGCAGCACGTGTTTGAGGTGCTCGAGGACGGCGACGTAGGCCTGCTCCTTGAAGTGCGCCTCGCGCTGCTCGGGGGCGGACTCGCGCCACTTCGGGCCCTCGGCCTCGAAGATCTCGCGAGCGATCTCCATGATGTAGGCGCCCTGATACCAGTCGTCTTCGAAGACGACAGTATCGCCGCACAGTTCGAGGTAGCGTGCCGACACCGACTTGGCGAAGATGTCCATCTGCACGCCAGCGTCGTTGATGTAGAACTCGCGCTCGGCCTTCCATCCCGCATGCTCCAGTACGCGCGCCATGCTGTCGCCGAGCGCCGCCCATCGACCGTGACCCACGTGCATCGGGCCTACAGGGTTCGCCGAGACGAACTCGACCTGGACCTTGCGGCCCGCGCCGGCGTCGCTACGCCCGAAGTCGGTCGCCTGCGTGCGCGCTTCGACGAGCACGCGCTGCAGGGCGTGAGGCGAGAGTCGGATGTTGATGAAGCCGGGTCCCGCGATCTCGAGCGCATCGATGTCCGGGTGGCCTGCCATGTGGCCGACGACGATCTCGGCGATCTGGCGTGGGTTCATCCCGGCCTGCTTGGCGCAGCGCATCGCGACCGTGGTCGCCCAGTCGCCGTTGGCGACGTCGCGCGGGCGCTCGAGTGCGGGCTCGGGTGCCTCGGCGAGCGGAAGTTCGCCGGCAGCGATAGCGGCTTGGACTGCAGAAGCGACGAGCGTGGAGATGGCGGCTTTCACGGCGGCAAGGTCCTTCTCGGCTGTGGTGCGGTTTGACCAGCAAGGATACCCGAAGCGCGAGCACGCGGGCAAAGCGCCACCACGCCGCGGCACAGGGCGACACGACGCGCATCGCCTGAGGTGGGTAGACTCCCTATGACACCCGGCGTAGCGAGCGGAGGAACCGTGCTCATCAGACATGCGACAGACGCCGACATCGAAGGCCTGCTCGCAGTCGAGCGCGCTGCCTTCGCTGGCGACTCCGAGGCGAAGCTCGTCGTCGATCTGCTTGGCGACCCGAGCGCGGCACCGATCATCAACCTCGTCGCCGAAAACAACGGGGAAATCGTCGGACACGTGATGTTCACGCGAGCGCGGATCGACGGCTCGGGTGCGGGCGTCGAAGCGACGGTGCTCGCACCGCTTGCCGTCGCCCCGGCGGCGCAAGGCACCGGTGTGGGAGGTGCGTTGGCCCGGGCGGGCATCGCTGCGGCTACCGAGCGCGGAATCGAGCTCGTGTTCGTGCTCGGGCACATCGACTACTACCCACGATTCGGCTTCGCGCCGGCGCTCAAGCTCGGCCTGAGAGCCCCCTACCCCATCGACCCTGCGGTCGAAGCCGCATGGATGGTGCTCGAGACTCGTCCGGGTCTGCTCGGAACGGTACGGGGAAACGTCGTGTGCGCCGATGCGATGATGCATCCGGAGATGTGGCGCGAGTAGAGCTCGCGACCCCCGCTACTTGTGGTACGGCTCGTTTCGGCTGATGCGGAATGCGCGGTAGATCTGCTCGAGGAGCACGATGCGCGCGAGGTTGTGTGGCAGCGTCATCGCGCCAAGCGAGAGCCGCTCATCAGCGCGAGCGATCACGGGCGCATCGAGTCCCACAGAACCTCCGATCACGAACGCCACGCTACTGCGGCCATCGAGTGCGAGCTTGTCGAGCTTCGCCGAGAACCCCTCGCTCGAAATCGACGCTCCGCTCACATCCAGCGCGATCACGTGGGCGCTCTCGGGAATCGCACGCAGGATATCGGCGCCCTCCTCGGACAGCGCGCGCGAAGCGTCACGGCCGGAGTCGCGGTCCGCGATCTCGACGACGTTGACCGACGCATAGGGTGTCAGCCGCTTGAGATACTCATCGGCGGCATCCTTCCAGAACCGCTCCTTGAGACGCCCGACGGCGACGAGTGTGATCTTCACTGCGGGGCCGCGTCGGAGCCAAGCGTCACCTGGAACGTGCGTGCGGTCTCGTCTCGCATCGCTTCGACGGTGACCGTGTCCCCGATCTTATGCGCACGGATCGCCGCGAAGGTGTCGGCGACGCTGCCAATCTGTGTGTCGCCGATGCTCGTGATGATATCCCCCGCCGCGACGCCGGCCTTATCGGCGGGGCCATCGGGCTGCACGAACGCAACGATCGCTCCGTTCTTCACCGGGAGCTGGTACTGCTCGGCGATCCGCTCGTCGATGGTCTGCGTCGTCACGCCCATGTAGGGATGACTCGCCTTGCCGGTCGAGATGAGCTGCTCGGCGATGCTTGCGGCGAAATCGGCCGGGATCGCGAAGCCGATACCGGCGGACTGCGCCGCGCCGACACCACCCGATGGCGACTGGATAAGCGTGTTGACGCCCACCAGCCGGCCGAGCTCGTCGACGAGCGCGCCGCCGGAGTTGCCGGGGTTGATCGCGGCGTCGGTCTGGATGAGATTGGTGTAGGTGGTCAGGTCGTTGTAGCCGGCCTGGACCTGCTCGGAACGCTGAAGTGCCGAGATGATGCCGCTGGTCACGGTCTTTTCCAGCCCGAAGGGGCTGCCGACCGCCATCACGAACTGCCCCACGCGCAGGTCTTTCGATGAGCCCATCTCAATCGCGGGGTAGTCGGTGCCCTCGATCTTGAGCACGGCGAGGTCGGTCGAAGGATCGATGCCGATGACCTTCGCCGGCTTGTCTTCGAGACCAACCGTTACGAGCACATCATCCGCGCCCTCGATGACGTGGTTGTTGGTGAGCACGTAACCGTCGGAACGGATGATCACGCCCGACCCGTTGCCGGCACTGCGGGTGGAGACGGCGCCTGTGTACGGGTTCGTGACCTGCTGGCGCAGCTTGATGTTGACGACCGATGGCACGACCTTGGTTGCAACCACCTCGGCGGTGCCTGTGCCGATTGCCGAGGGCGAGATCGTGACCGACTGCACCGTCGAAGCGGAGGTCGTACGCGCTGCCAGCGGGGAACGCATCCCCGGCAGCATGCCGACGACCCACACGAGCGTGCCCGCGACGAACACGCCGCCCACGATCGCGCCAAGCGCTGCCGCGATGACGACGGACGCACCCGCCCAGCGCTTTTCCTGCGCCGGTTCCTCACACGGCTCGTCGCTCTCGGTGGTGTAGTCGCACACCGGGAGCGGCTGCTCGCCGAACGGCTCGGCCTGCTCGCTCGCGTACGGCGGGGCGGGTGGCGCGAGCGGTGGTACCGGTGGCGCGGGGGGCCGGGCAGGCGCAGGCGGCGTCTGGTATGCGGGCTGCGG